>JACCTQ010000008.1 GCA_013812265.1 Actinomycetota bacterium | reverse complement strand
AACGCGCCCTTCACCCGGGGGCAACTCGAGCGCCCCGGGCCGGTCGGCGATCTCCTCCGGCTCGTCGATCACCTGGAAGATGCGCTCGCCCGACGCGGTTGCGCGCTGCGCCTGGCCGATCCACATCCCGAGCATCCGAAGCGGCAGGACGAGCATCGCCACGAGCACGTTGAAGGTGAAGAACGACGCGAGCGAGAGCGTGCCGTGCGAGACCATCCTTCCACCGGCGAGCAGGACGGCCGCCTGCGCCAGGAGCGGCAGGAACGTCAGCAGCGGGACGTAGATAGCTCGCTGGCGGTTGGCCTGCACGCTCTGGTCGAACACGGCCTGTGAGCGGCGCTCGAACTTCGCCTGCTCGTTTTGCTCCTGCGCGAACGACTTCACGACGTGGACGCCGACGATGTTCTCCTCGGCCACCGTGGCGACGTCGGCCATTTTCTGCTGCACCTCGCGCAGCACCGGGTGCGAGATGCTGCTGTAGCGGTACGCGAACAGCACGATCAGCGGGGTCACGGCGGTGGCCACGAGCGCGAGTCGCCAGTTCGTTGCGTACATCACGGCCGTAACTCCAACGATTGTGAACACGTGCTGGAAGAAGAAGATCAGCCCATAGCCGAGGAAGAACCGCACTGACTGCACGTCCACGGTGGCGCGTGACATCAGCTGGCCCGTTTGGTGTCGGTCGTAGAAGCCGAACGACAGGCGCACGAGCTTCGAGTACAAAGCGTTCCGCAGGTCGAACTCGACTCCGAGCGCCTGGCGCCCGGAGATGAGCCGCCGACCCGCCATGAAGATCGCCCGGACGAGTCCGACGACGAGGACAGCACCCGCGACCCACCACAGGCGGTCGCGGTCGTGTCCCTCGACAGCCTCCTGGAACCCGTCTCCGGTCAGGAACGCGATCGCGATGGCTGCGGCCTGGGAGCCCACCGCGAGCACGACTGACACTGCGAGCGACCATCTGTACGGGCGCAGGAACCCGAGTAAACGGCCGAATGTGCGCCGGTAGGAGGGACGTTGGTCCATTTGGTATCCAACGCCGAGTCTAGTCAGGCCATTCCCCCTTGCCTTGTCGGCCCACGGGGCGGGAAACTAGGAGTATCTGCGCTGGTTCATCAGGGTGTCATTTCGAAACGACCTCGAAACGTCCGAGCTCCCGCCGGATGTGCGCGGTGGCCTGACCGATGCGAGCGCGGTTCGCCGGATCGTTGAGCCAGCTGCTCGCTCCGGACGGATGGGGCAGCGGAACGACGATCGCGTCGCCCTCGGTGTAGGTCCTGCCTACACATGAGGCGAGCGGCGACGACCCGAGCAGGCGCGTAATCGCGAGCCCGCCGACGGGCACGATCAGCTCGGGCGTTAGGAGGCGGAGCTCCCATTCCCTCCAGAAGGCACAGAGTTCCTGCTCCCGGGGCGTGGGAGTGCGGTCACCTCGTCCCGAGCGGGCCCTCCCCGGATAGCAGCGCGTCACCGAGGCGCAGTAGAAGGTGGCGTAAAAGTCGTCTTCCTCCATGCCGAGCCAGCGCCGAAGCGTCCGGCCCGCTCGCCCGCGCCACGGCCTGCGCTCGGCGCCCTCGACGACGCCGGGCGACTGTCCGAGTATGTACGCGCGCTGACCCGTGTACGGCGCGGTCACGGGGAGAGACTCGAGCGGATAGCCCGCTTCCACGCAGGCGCGGCAGACGCGGTTGTCTCGCTGCAGCGAGGAGATAGACCGGTAGGACGAGCGGCGCACGCGTCAAGCTTGCACGACGACGAACCAGTCACCGTCGAGCAGCACTTCGCCGCCGCCCAGCTCGGCTGCGAGCTCCGCGGCTCCGAAGTAGCGCTTCAGCACCGACCAGCGCGAGCCGTCCTCGAGCACTCGCTCCTGCATCGCCTCCGGCTCGACGCCGTCCCGCATCGCGGAGTCGACCACCACGAGCTCGCCGGCGACTCGGCGCGCCTCGTGGAGGAACCGCCCGCGTTCCGCTGGTTCGAGATGCCCGTAGAAGTGAGCCGTCACGACCCGGTCGAACGCCCCGTCCTCGAACGGCAGCTGGAGCGCCTCCCCGCGGATGAATCGAGCAGTCGGCACCCGCTCGCGCGCAATCGCGAGCATCTTCGGGCTCTGGTCGAGACCGACGACGTCCCCTCGCAGCTGCTGCGTGAGGAAACCGGTCCCGCACGCGACGTCGAGGACGCGTGCGGGCTCCAGATCCTCCAGCACTCCGAGTAACTGCTCGACCTCGGCCGCCCACCCCGGTCGATCGGGCTTGTCGGCGTGGCGGCCTGTGCCGCGCCACCAGTCGTCGTACTCGGGCGCGCGCCGGTCGTAATAGGCCTTCACGCTCCTAGACTACGCCGGTGAGCGTTCTGCTCGAGGCCGTCCCGAACTTCTCGGAGGGCCGCGATCCGGCGACGCTGAACGCGCTCGCCCAGGCGCTCGACGCGCGTGTTCGCCTCCTCGACGTCCACGCTGATCCCGACCACAACCGCTCGGTCTTCACCGTGGTAGGCGAGCGCGACGGGTTGATCGACGCGTTGCTGGCGGCGGTGGCCTGTGCGCGCGATTCCATCGATCTACGCCGGCACGAGGGTGCGCACCCCCGGATCGGCGCGGCTGACGTGGTGCCGGTCGTGCCGCTCGAGGCTCGCGACATGGGTCGCGCATGCGAAGCGGCCTCGACGCTGGCGACGAGGATCGGCTCCGAGCTCGGGCTTCCCGTCTTCCTCTACGGCGAGCTCCGCCCGGGGAGAGGCCCAGCGTTCTTCCGGCGCGGCGGTTCCGCCGAGCTCCAGGGTCGAATCGAGAGCGGGGAGCTCACCCCGGACTTCGGGCCTGGGCGCCTCGATCCAACGGCGGGGGGCGTCCTGGTCGGAGCGCGCCGGCCGTTGATCGCCTTCAATGTGAACCTTCGCGGCGACGTCGGCGTGGCGCGCGAGGTGGCCGAGCTGGTGCGGGAGCGAGGCGGCGGCTTTCCGGGTGTGCGCGCGCTCGGTCTGGCGCTTCCGCGCGCGGGATTCGCACAGGTGAGCATGAACGTCGAGGATTACGAGAGCGCCGGGCTGCACGAGATCGTCAGCCGAATCGAACAGGAGGCAGCGGCTCGCGGCGCCGAGGTGGTCGGCTCCGAGCTCGTCGGGCTGATGCCCGCCGGAGCTGCGCTCACTGCCGCCGGGTCGGCGTTGCGCCTGAGCGGCTTCGATTCCACTCGCGTGCTGGAGCTGCGTCTCCGCGAGGCGCTCGCTGGGCCGGACTGACTCTGGGCCGGCGAGCCGCAGATCGGCTCGGCGTACGCTAAGGGGCCTGTCCAGAAAGTCGACCAGGGCGCTTGACAGGCGCCAAATCCCGCCAGGCGGCGTCCTCGGTCGCACGAATATGTCCGCATATTCGTCCTCCCTGCGTCCTTGCCTGGCGGAATTTTTCGCG
>JACCTQ010000344.1 GCA_013812265.1 Actinomycetota bacterium | reverse complement strand
GCTGGGTCGCTTCATGTCGCAGGCTGCCTCGAGCGGTTCGCCCGCGCCGCCGACGCCACCGCCGCCGCGAGCCCGCCAAGCGCGCCTGCCGCGACCAGCTCGGTCGCCGGGCCCTCCTCGAGCGCGGCAAGAACGAGGCCGAGCCAGAGGACGACCCCCGCGATCCGTCCGCGAAAGACGTTCTCGGGCGCCGGCTCGAGGAACCAGAAGTACGAGGCGGCGAGGCTGATCGCCGGCACTAGGAACCGAAGCAGCACCAGGGCCGCCGCCCAGCCGGCGATACGTCCGTCCGCACCGCACACGACCGCAGCGGTTCCGAGAACGAGTGTGTCGGCGACGCCGTCGAGCCAGAAGCCGAGCCGGGTGACCTCCCCGCGCCGCCGCGCGAGCCATCCGTCGAGCGCGTTCGTCGCACCAAGCCCGAGCAGGACACCCGCGAGGGCTTCCGGCCCCAGGAGCGGTAGAGCGGGTACCGCTCCGAGGCGGATGAGTGAGAGGGTGTTCGACGCGCCGATGCTCCGAATCGGGCGGCCGTCCGACCGCTCGAGCATTCCGAGATGCCAGTCGACCATGAGAATCGCCAGGCCGCACCAGGCCGCTCCTACCGCCGCAAGCCCGACCTCGCCCGCAAGAGCGACCGCACACCAAGCCGCGAGGCCGACCGCGCCAAGCCCGATCGCCTGCCGGTGCTCGCGTCGACGCTCGAGTCGGCGTTTGTCGGCCCGCTCGAAGGAGTGGCGGAGAAACCGGAGCCAGGCGCGCGGTGTGAACCGCGCAGCGCGCAACTCCCCGAGCAGCTCGCGCGCCCACCGTTCCGCTTCGATCATCGGCGGCGTGCGACGACGACACCGTAGCCGAGCGCCCCGTCATCGAGGGCATCCCTCGCTGCGGCCGTGAGCTCGAGCCCGCGCGAGACGACGTCTCCCACGAAGAAGCGGGCAGTGCGCAACCTGGCTTCGACGCGGTCGATCATCTCGCCGAGGGCGTCGTCCCACCGCTCCACCGTCTCGAGGAGAAAGCCTGCGCGCTCGAGCAGATCGGCGGTTTCCTCGAGCGGCTGGGCGCCGGCGAGGCATGCCACCCACGCCTCGAGCGAAGCGAGCCCCGGCGGAAGCCGGCCAGGAGCGGCAGTTACGTCGGACAGCGCGAGTCGCGCGGACGGCCGGAGCACCCGAGCGAGCTCGGACGCAGCCGCGGCCTTGTCCGGAAATGTGCAGAGGGAGCACTCACACAGGGCGCCGTCGACACTGCAGTCATCAAGCGGCAGCGCCTCCGCGTCGCCGCGCACGAAGCGCACCCGTGCGTCGAGGCCCTCCTCCGCTGCGCGCACGTTCGCCGCATTGATGCTCTCGGGCGAGAGGTCGATCCCGATCACGCTGCAGCCGGTTTCGTGGGCGACCTGGAGCGCGCTCGTTCCCGGACCGCTCGCGACGTCGACGATCGTCTTCTCGGCGCAGACTTGGAGACTGGCGCCGAGCCGGGAGGTGAGCTCGGCACCGCCGGGATGGAAGCTGTCGCCGAGGAGCCAGCGCGCGGCCGGCGCGGCGTAGGCCGCGGTGCAGCACGACTTGAGCTCCTCGGGGGCGAGCGTCACGAGCTCAGTCTGCGGCCGACGTTGGTCGCGTTTCGGGCGCGCTCAGAGCCGTTGCCGGCGACCGTACGGGAGCCGTACCGCGTCGGCTCGAGGATGGGCTGCAGCGGGAGCGCATTCGGCACGACTGGAGCGACTTGAACTCCGGAAAGCTGCGCGCGCACCTGCTCGCGGTAGCCGACCGAGTTGTAGGCGCAGAAGGGGATCAGGCGACCGTCGGGCGTGATCTCCTCGACGCAGCACTTCATCAGCTGGCGCACGTTCAGGGTGTACGGATCCTGGAAGTCCTGGATCACGACGACAAAGAGCTTCCGCCAGGGATCGTCGAGCATGTCGGCGAAGGCGCCCGGGTCGAGGCCGCAGCTCCGGCAGGCCTGTAGCAGGCTGTCCGCTCCCGGCGCGGCCGACGACGAGAACATCTTCTCGAACGCACCTCGCACCGAGGCGTCCGGGAAGAATCGGTTGGAGACGTAGTCGAGGTATTGCTCAATGTCGAGGATGCGCGTGAACGGGACGACTCCGTCCTCACCCACGAGCGCGTAGCTCATGCTGCGGCAGGTCGGGAAGCAGCAGGGCACCGGGACGAAGTCGGAGACCCGGTACCACTCCGGCACCTGCTCGGCGACGAGCTTCATCACGTCCGCGTTCGTCAGGCGTTCGAGCGGGTCGAAGACCGCGTGCCTCCCCGAGTGCGTCACCGGCTGGAAGGCGACGCTCATGACGGCCGGATGGCCGACGCCGAAGCGCACGATCGCGCCCGCTTCGTGCTCGTTCACTCCCTTCTCGAGAGCGGCGACGAGCGTGACGTGGAGACCGGCCCGCTCGCAGGCCTCGAGGGCGCGCTCCTTGTCGGCGCGGAGGTCCTTGCCGCGCATCGCCAGGTGGGTCTCACGCTCGAAGCCGTCGAACTGCAGGTACACATGCGGGCCGAGCTCCGCGAGCTCGTCGACGAAGCGCGGGTCGCGGGCGAGGCGGATCCCGTTCGTGTTCAGCATCACCGAGCGAATCCCGCGCTCCTGCGCCATCGCGATGAACGTGACGATCTCCGGGTGGATCGTCGGCTCACCGCCGGAGAACATCACAACCTCTGGCTCGCCCTCGGACCGGACGAAGGTGTCGAGCATGAGCGAGACCTGCTCTTGCGTGAGGGCATAGCCGTCCGGCTGGTGGCCCGAGTCAGCAAAGCAGATCGGGCAATCGAGGTTGCAGCCCGAGTTGACCTCGATGATCCCGAGGCACGCGTGCTGCTTGTGCTCGGGGCAGAGTCCGCAGTCGAGCGGGCAGCCGTCGCGCACCTCGGTTTGGAACTCGAGCGGGATCGTTCCCGGCTTGTTGTAGCGAAGCTGCGCCATGTACAGCTCCGCGTCGGAGTAGATGAGCGCCTCGAACGGGCCGTGCTCCGGACAGCGCTTACGCATCACGACCCGGTTGTC
Organism: Actinomycetota bacterium; assembly: GCA_013812265.1. Taxonomy (GTDB): domain Bacteria; phylum Actinomycetota; class Thermoleophilia; order Gaiellales; family Gaiellaceae; genus JACCTQ01. The sequence continues at coordinate 1,493 of JACCTQ010000344.1, read as the reverse complement.
GCGGATGTTGACCTCGGCGTCGATGACCACCTTGCAGACCGGACAGATCGACTTGGTGTACTCGAGGAAGACCTCGTCGCGATCGACTTTGGCCGGAACGGTCATGCGCTCTCTTTCCTCACGAGCCGGCGGTAGCGGAGCGCGTTCTCGACGGCCGCCTCCCCGGCCAGCATGCTGATCGACGTCGAGATCGTCGGGTAGACGTGGACGAGCTCGAACAGCTTGCGGAGCCGAATGCCCTTGCGGATCGCGAGCACGAGCTCGTGGATCAGCTCGCCGGCGGAGGGTGCGAGTATGTGCGCTCCAACGATCTTGTCCTTCCGGAGGGCGAGCACGATCCGGCCTTCGGTCTCCGCCTCCGCCCGCGCCCGGTCCGAGCGAGTGAGCTCGATCGTGGCAGCCTCCGCGTCCTTGCCGTAGCGCTCCCGGGCCTCAGAGACCGTGAGGCCCGCGTGCGCGAGCTCCGGGTCCGTGAAGGTGCACCAGGGGACGAGCTCGGCCGGCTTGTCCTTGCCGGGAAAGAACATGTTCCGCAGCGCGACGCCTGCTTCCGCCGCCGCCGAGTGCGTAAACAGGTAGCGGCCGGCGACGTCACCGACGGCGTAGATCGAAGGAACGCTGGTGCGGAGGTGCGCGTCGACCTCCACTCCGCGCGCGCCCGCCCGGACTCCCACCTCCTCGAGCCCGAGACCGGCGATCGCCGGCGTTCGCCCGGCGGCAACCAGCAGCCCGTCGGCCTCCCAGCGACCCTCCCGCCCGTAGACGACCTTCTTGCCGTTCGACACCTCGACCCGTTCGACGCTCGTTTCGAGCTGAACGTCGACGCCTTCGTCACGCAATCGGTCAGCCAGGCGCTGGGTTAGCTCGGGCTCGTCCCTCGGTAGCAGTCGCGTTCCGCGCTGGAGCAGGCTCACGTCCATGCCGAGTCGCCGAAATCCCTGAGCGAGCTCAGTTCCGATCGGGCCGCCGCCGATCACGACCCAGCTCGCGGGCGGGGCCTCGAGCTCGAACACCGACTCGCTCGTCTCGAAGCCGGCTTCGGCGAGCCCGGGAAGCTCCGGCACGGCCGGCCGGCTCCCCGTGCAGAGGAGGACGAACCGGGTCTCGAGCGTCCGCCCTTCCACGGCGACTGCATGTGGGCCCGCAAGGCGCGCACGCCCGCGCACGAGCTGGACGCCCATAGCCTCGTAGCGCTCAGGGCTGTCGTCCGTGGACGCGATCTCCTGCTGGACCTCGCGGATCCGACGCCACACGCGGGCGTGGTCGATCTCGGGCTCGACTGCCGGCAGGCCGTGCCGCTCCGCGGTCCGCATCGTGTGCGCGGCTCGAGCCGCAGCCAGCAGCGTCTTGGACGGAACGCAGCCGGTCCAGAGACAGTCGCCGCCGATCCGGTCGGACTCGACGGCCGCGACCCGAAGACCGAGGCGGGCAGCGAACTCCGCAGCGACGAGCCCGGCCGAGCCCATGCCCACGATGACGAGGTCGTAGCGCGC
>JACCTQ010000336.1 GCA_013812265.1 Actinomycetota bacterium | reverse complement strand
GACGAAGAAGGCCGCGGCAAGGAGCACGATCGTTCCCCCCGGCGGGAGATCGGCGTAGTACGCAACCGTGAGCCCACCCAGCACGGATACGAGCCCGACAGCAATCGAGAGGAAGAGAGCCGAGCGCATGCTCCAGGCGACTCGTGACGCCGCGATCACCGGAAGAACCATCAAGGCCGCGATGAGCAATATTCCCACGACTCGCATCGAGAGAGCCACCGTCAGCGCGGCAAGAACGGCGACCACGAGGTTCAGGGCTCCGATCGGAACACCGGTCACGCGGGCCCCCTCCTCGTCGAGCACGACTGCGGCGAGCGCACGGTACAGAAGCGCGATCGTTGCCAGCGCGACCGTCCCGAGCACCGCGACTAGAACGAAGTCCGAAACGGTCACCGTGAGGATCGATCCGAAGAGGAACGCGAAGAGCCCCACGTTCAAGGAGCCCGCCGCCGCGATCAGCACGACTCCGAGCGCTATTCCGGTGTAGAAGACGAGGGCCAGTGCCTGGTCGCCCGCGGCCGGCCGGCGTGCGCGGAGCCACTCCAACGCCACGGCTCCCGCGACCGAGGCGACGAGCGCGGTCAACACCGGCGAGAGGCCCAGCAGGTAGCCGGCTGCGACACCGGCGAAGGCGACGTGGCCGATGCCGTCGCCGATCAAGCTCAGACGGCGCTGAACCAGAAAGAACCCCACGGCCGGCGCGAGCACGCCCACGACCGCACCCGTCGCGAGCGCCAGCCGCATGAACTCGGACTCAAAGATGGACATGGGAAGGGTCGTGCCAGATGCCGGGCAACTCGCTCGGCGATCCGTCGAAGACGATGCGCCCGCGCACGAGCACGAGCCGCTCGACGAAGCGCTCCACGGCCCCGAACTCGTGGGACACGAAGAGGATCGTGACCTGAAGCTCGTGATGCAGGCGGTGGAGCAGGGCGGCGAGCGCGTCCTGCGCCTCGACGTCGACGCCGGTCGTCGGCTCGTCGAGGACGAGCAGCGCCGGCTTGGAGGCGAGCGCCTTCGCGATGAATGCGCGCTGCTGCTGGCCGCCCGACAGGCGGGCGAGCGGCCGCTGGGCGACGTGCGTCAGGCCGACCCGCTCGATTGCCTCCGCGATGGATTCGCGATCGCCGGCCCCGAGCGGCCCCAGCAGTCTGCCGGTGGCGAGGCATCCGGCCGCAACGACCTCGTACACCGTCGCGGGCGCATCTGACGCGAGCTGGGCTCGCTGGGCGAGGTAGCCGACCCCGTTTCGCCGCGCGGAGCGGTTCGGTGGCTCCCCGTAGAGCCGAACGTCGCCCTCGCCAGGCCGCTCCAGCCCGAGGATCAGGCGCAGAAGCGTCGTCTTCCCGCCACCGTTCGGGCCAGCGATGGCCACGAACTCGCCGGGGAGAATCGAGAGATCCACGGCGTCGAGGACGCGCTGTCCATGCCCATAGCCGAATGAGACCCGACTCAGCTCGACGGCCGGCACGGGATCGGCCACCATCAGCGGCACCCGAGGGCCTGCCGGAGGGCGGCAAGATTGCCGCGCATCAGCGAGAAGTAATCCTCGCCCGCCCTGATCTCGTCCTCGGTGAGCCCCTCTACGGGGTTCAGGACGTCCGTCCGAACGTCCGCCTCACGAGCGACGGTCCGCGCTAGCCGGGGTGACACGAGCGTCTCGAAGAACACCGTCGTGGCGCCGCGCTTTCGCACTTCGGCGATCACCCGCTCGAGATCGCGGGCGCTCGGCTCGGCCTCGGGGGAAACTCCCGTGATGGGGATCTGCCGCAGGCGATACCGGTCGGCGAGGTAGCCGAAGGCGGCATGACTCGTGACGAACTGGCGCCGCTGACACCGCTCGAGGCCACGCTCGAATTCACGGTGAAGGGCACCAAGCCGCGAGCGGAACGGACCTGCCTTGCGAGCGTCCCCGACCGCCGCCGCGATGCGTCCGACCAGTTGCCGATAACGCACCGGATCGAGCCACACGTGGGGATCGGCGATCTGGCCGGATTCGCGGCTTTGCGCGTGGCTTTCGCGTCTCGGTGACAGTCCGGTGAGCACATCGACGACCTCGCCTCGAGCCTCCTCGGCCGCTTCCTCGAGCGCAGGCTGGAAACCGGCGCCGAGGTACAGGACGACGTCCGCGTTGCGGACGCGCTCTACATCCCGGGCGGACAACTCGACATCGTGCGGCTCGGCCCCGGGAGGCGTCAGGTTCGTGACCTCGACCTTCCTGCCGCCCAGCTCCTCCGCCGCAAAGGCGAGCGGGTAGAAGCCCGCGATGACCGTGGTGTCCACCCTTGCCTCAGCGCCTCCTCCCGCTCCGCCGCAGCCCGCGAGCCCCACGAGCAGCGCGCACATGAGAACGATTCTCTGTTGCATCAACTGTGTCGAGCGTAGCAGTTATGAGACTCGCTATCATTTTCGCATGAGCTTTGCTCCCACCTCCTCCACCTGGGCCGCCACGACGATCGACGCGCTCCGGGGGGCGGGGTTTCGTACCGGCGGCGCACGTCGCGCTGTGATCGAGCTGCTCGCGCGGCAGACGTGTTGCCTGTCGGCCCAGGAGATCTGGGACGGCCTGCGCCGCGAGAGCCGGCCCGTCGGTATCGCCTCCGTCTACCGGGTGCTCGAGGTGCTCGCCGACCTGAAGCTCGTCCAGCGGCTCGATGTCGGCGGGGGTGTCGCGCGTTACGAGCCGATGCTTCCGAGCGGCGACCACCACCACCACCTCGTCTGCGACGACTGCGGCAAAGTCGAAGCGTTCAGCGACGAGCCACTCGAGGACGCGCTGCGCGACCTCGGAGACCAAGCCGGCTACGACGTGGACGCGCACGACGTCGTCCTGCGCGGCTCGTGCGGCGACTGCCGGGTCTGAGCTCTCAGGCGGGGCCGGTCGACTCGAGTGCGTAACTCACGGCCTGCTCGGGCGACATGGCCCTGCCCTCGGCCGCGCCCTTAGCGAGAGCGGCGTCTCCAAGCGGCTCCTCGAGGCGCTCCAGCGTCGCCTCGTACCCCTCTCGCTCTTCGGAGCCCACCGGCACTCCAAGGGCATCGAACATGCTCTTCCCCGCCCCGAGTAGGCGTGCGGCTCGCCGCCATTCTCGCCGGGCGGCCGCGAGCTCGCCGAACCCTTCCACGCAGTACGCGATGAGCTCCTTGTAGCCGAGCTCGACTCCGAGCTCGAGACTGTCCGCGAACCGCCGGGCGGCATCGTCATGCCGGCGCTCGCGCAGAGCCGCCCGCGCAAGATTGTGCAACGAGATGGAAGCGGCCTCCTTGTCGCCTCCCCGAAGGGCGACGGCAAGCCCCTCTTCGCCGAGCTCGCGGGCGCGAGCGTCGTCGCCGCCGACCTTGGCGATGGACGCGAGGTTCGAGAGAGTCACCGCGAGCGCCCTGTCGTCGCCGGCGGCCCGGAACAGCGGAATCGTCTCCTCGAACAGCCCCGTCGCCCGCTCGTAGTCACCTTCGTGGATCGCGACGCTGCCGAGATTGGCAAGCATCCGGGCCACCCACCGCTCGTCTCCAAGGTCGCGATAGAGGGCGAGCGCCTCCTCCAGCAGGCCCCTGGCGAGACGGTGGTCTCCCTGCCTTAGAACCAGTATGGCCGCTGCCTTGAGCGCCTTCGCCCGCACGGGGGCAGGCGCCTCACCCCTGCGGGAAAGCGCGCCCTCGAGCCAGCCTCGGCCCTCGGTCAGGTGCCCACGAAGCTCGAGAAAGACGTCGAGCGCGCTCGCGAGCCGCAACTCGAGCTCCGTCGCTCCTGCGCGCCTCGCCCAACCGAGAGCGGCACGAAAGTTGTCGTGCTCGTCTTCCAGCCTGGCGAGCCAGGCCGCTGCTCCCTCTCCCTTGAGCTCGGGCTCCGCCTCCTCCGCGAGCGCCAGAAAGTGCTCGGCGTGCGCCCGGCGACGAAGCTCGGCGTCCTCGCGCTCGCGCAACCGCTCGCTCGCGTACTCGCGCATGGTCTCGAGCATGCCGAAGCGCACGTCGCCGTCGGAACCGGGTCGCTGCTGGATCAGGCTCTTCTCGACGAGCGACCCCAGCGCAGCGAGGGTCGCACCGCACACGTCCCCCGCGGCGGTGGCGCTGCACCCGCCCGCGAAGACCGCGAGGCGAGAGAACAACTCGCGCTCGCCTTCGCCGAGAAGGTCATAGCTCCAGTCGATGGCCGCCCGGAGTGTCTGCTGCCGGACCGGGACGTCGCGTGGGCCGGCGACGAGGAGAGGCAGCCGCCGTTCGAGGCGATCGCGCAAGGCTGCGGCCGAGAGAACGTTTACCCGCGCAGCCGCCAGCTCGAGCGCCAG
>JACCTQ010000325.1 GCA_013812265.1 Actinomycetota bacterium | reverse complement strand
TGCATTTCGAGGTACGGCTCCGCGGAGCGGCGGTCGATCCGCTGCCGGCGCTGTCGTAAGACAGCTAGCGCGGCCGGTCGCCGCCCAGGAGTTGGACGAGCCGGTCAGCGGGCGCGTGGTCTACCTGGAGGGTCGTGTGCTCGATTGCGTACTCGCGCTCGAGCATGACCTCGATCTGGCGACGGGCGCGGTGGCAGTCGGCACCGGGCTCGACCAGGACATGTGCGGACAGAGCTGGGAAGCCGGACGTGATCGTCCAGATGTGCAGCTCGTGGACGTTGACGACGCTGCGCTCGGCGGCGATGCGGCTGCCGACGTCGCTCGCATCGATGCCCTCGGGCGTTGCTTCGAGCAGGATCCGCACGGAGTCGCGCAACACACCCCAGGCGCTTGCCAAGATCAGCAGGCCGATCGCAACTGAGACGAGGGGGTCGGCTACGAACCAGCCAGTCACGAGGATGATGACCGCGGCCACGATCACCCCGACCGAGCCGAGGAGGTCGGCGAGGATGTGCCGGAAGGCGGCCTCGAGGTTCAGACTCTTGCGAGGCGAGCGCCACATGACGAGGCCGGCGCCGATGTTGACGGCCAGGCCGACGGCGGCCACGACGAGCATCCAGCCGCCAAGGACCTCGGGTGGACTCTCGAACCGGCGGTACGCCTCGTAGAAGATCCAGACCGAGACGGCGACCAGGGTGGTCCCGTTCGCGAGCGCGGCAAGGATCTCGACACGCTTGAAGCCGAACGTGCGCTCGGGGTCGGCGGGCTTGGCGGCGATCCAGATGGCGAACAGCGCCAAGCCGATCGATACATTGTCCGACAGCATGTGAGCGGCGTCGGCCAGGAGTGCGAGGCTTCCGGTCAACAGCCCGCCGATCACCTCGACGACCGTGTAGCCGCCGGTCAAGAAAAGAGCGATGACGAGCGCCTTGCGGTCGGCGAGCCGCCCCTGTGCGTGATCGTGCCCGTGGCTCATCAGACGCTCTCTGCCCCCTTGTCGCCGACATACCCGGTGCGGCTAGCAGCGCGCACAGCAGCCGTCGCCGCGCCAGCTCTCGCGTCCCTCCTTGACCGCGATCGCGGCGATCACGAGCGCGGCAGCCGGGTCGAGCCACCAGAAGCCGAACACCGCGTTGCCGAGCAGGCCGACGAGGACGGCTGCCGCGAGGTAGGCGCAGAGCAGATTCTGTGTACCTTCGCCCCTGGTTGCGACCGAGCCGAGCTGGTCGGCGAGGCGGCGCTTGGCGATGCCGAGGAACGGCATCCCGATCACGCTCGAGCTGACGAGTGCAACGCCGAGCCAGCTCGTCTCGGGCTGTTCGCCCGTGAGCAGCTTGTGCACCGCCTCGAACGCGACGTAGGGGGCGAGCAGGAAGAACTGGATCGCGACCAGCTTCTGCGCGCGTTTCTCGGCAGCGTTCGAAAGCAGGCGCGGGCCGGTGAAGCGCCAGACGATGACGAGGCTGGCGAAGCCCTCGATCGCCGAGTCGAGCCCGAACGAGACCAAGGCAATCGAGCCGGCGAGGATGCCGGCGGTGATCGCAATCGCGCCCTCGGCGCCCATCCAGACTAGCGAGAGCCACGAAAGCAGCCGGGCTTTCCGCGCCGCGGCGTGCCAGTCTCGACCGCGGGCCGCGGCCGCCGGCTGGATGGCGGCCAGCTCGCGAGCCGCCGTGCTCAGGCGAAAGCCTCCCGCTCGACACCCATGACGGACTCGAGCAGCACCCGGCCGGGGGAGGTAAGGGCGTAGAGAACCATCTTTCCGTTCGGGCGAGACTCGACGAGTCCAGCCGCGCGCAGTCTCCGCAAGTGATGAGAGACGAGGTTTTGAGAGCGCTCGGCGATCCAGGCGAGGTCGCAGACACAGAGCTCGTCCGCCCGCGCGAGCGCCGCCGCCAGTGTCAGCCGCGTTGGATCGGCAAGAGCACGCGCTCGCTCGGCCGCAAGCCGAGCTACCGGCGGCTCGAGCCGCGCGCGTCGGATCGCCTCGGCCTGCTCCAAGTCGAGGCAGAGAAGATCGCAACGGTCATTGCCAGGCATGAGGACATCCTAACGTTCGTTGATGCGTTGTCGGCCTGAGCGTTGCGTGTCAGCACGCCTTCACGCCAGGTGCCAGGTGGAGAGGCTAGCCTCCGCGACGAGCGTCGGTGGCCCGCTCGGGCCGCGGATGCTCTTCCGGAGGAACCCACTTGACGTGATGCTGTCGCGCCCAGTCCTCGCGGACCGAGCCGAGCGTCATCCCCCGCAGCGAGTGGCGAGTGCTCGGGTGGATCAGCGTCAGGTAGAGGTGCCCGGCGACGAGGAGAACCGACACCGCCGTCAGGGCGTCGTGGAGGAGGATGGTGCTCGTCCAGCGGAAGTCGGTGTCGCGCTCGCCGTACCAGAGCAGGAACCCTGACACGGAGAAGAGCACAGCGATGGCTCCGGTGAGCGCCGCGTTCAGTTTCTGGCCCGCGTTGAAGCGTCCCTGCGGGGCTGCGCGAGCGGCGAGCCAGCGACGGTCATCACGGTCGAACAGATCGAGCTCGCGCAGCGTGCGCCGCAACCCCGGCCGGTCGCCGACCAGGACGACGAGCAGGAGCGCGAGAAGCCAGGCGATCGCCGTGTAGACGTGAATCGCCTTCACGAGCGGGCGGTTGCTCACCGCCACCGACAGCGACGGCAGATAGAGCACCAGCCCGGAGAAGAGGAGGACGAAGAAGGCGCCCGCGTGAAGCCAGTGCAGCGCCCGCTCGGTGCGCGAGAAGCGTCGCACGTAGGCGACGCTAGCCATAGCCGTTCGAGCGTCCCACCCAGGCGTCCCGATCGTAGCCGCGCTGCTCCCAGTAGCCGTCGAAGGCTTCGCGGCCGAGCACGATCCGCTCGACCCACTTGACGTTCTTGTAGCCGTACATCTCCGGGATGACGAGCCTGGCGGGCGCGCCGTGCGGGCGGGAGAGCGGCTCGCCGTCCAGCTCGTAGGCGAGCATTGCGTCGGGCAGAAGCGCCTGCTCGAGCGTGAGAGTGTCGACGTAGGGCCGTTCGGCTGAGACGAAGGCGACCGCCTTGGCGCCTGGTAGAGGTCGGGCCACCTCGACGAGGTCGCGGAAGCGGACGCCCGCCCAGCGAACGCTCTCGACGCTCCAGCCGGTGACGCAGTGGAAGTCGGAGATCTGCTCCGCCCGCGGGAGGCCCCGCAGCTGGTCGTAAGAGAGCTCGACCGGCCGCTCGACGAGCCCCTCGATGCGCAGCCGCCATGTAGCTCGGTCGAAGCTCGGCATGGGCGGATTGACGTTGTAGATCCGCCAGCCGCCGGCGGGTGACGGGAGTGCGCCGAGCGGGCCTGCCAGGCGCCCCGTGACAGGGTCAAGGAGCGAGGAGAGGCCACGCCAGGCGGCCTCGCCCCAGGCGAGCGATGAGAGGCCGACGGCGACGACACCGAGGAAGGCGCGCCGCCCGTAGGGGCGCATGTCAGATTCAGCCGGTGAAGCCATCGTTCACACTATGGCGCGTAGTCGCACCTGCGCGTAGTCGTGAAAGATGAACTTTTCCTTACTTCGCCGGCGCGCCGCTCCCCCTGAATGCCGCTGCACTCGCGTGAGCCTCGGACCGCTACCCGCGGCGACGCCAGCGGGAGATCCCGGGCGTTTTCGGATAGCCCGCTGCCCCGATGCCCGTGGGTCGCAAGCCCGACTCGTTCACGTGGCTCCGTTGTGATCGGACACTGGCACTCGGGGCGGCAGGGACGGCAGAGATCTGGCGAGTCAGTCGCGCCGGAGGCTCAGGTACGGCCGCCAGCGAGGCTCGTACATCCCGAACGTGAGGGAGCGGTTCGTCCCCACGGCGTCGAACGTCGCTCCACAGCCTCCCCAGTAGCGGAGCGAGCCGAACGGCTCCACCAGCTCGTACTCCTTGCCGTAGATCTTCTGGATTGCTCGTTGCAGCGCGGCGGGTTTGCGGCGCAGGAGGAGACCCAGTCGCCGTTCCGTCAAGTTGACATCGTCGAACGACAGGGCGACGGCTACGAGGCGCCCGTGACGCCGGGGCCGGAAGGAGATCGACAAGCGCCGCTGCCAGGGAGGTCCGTAGCGGACATATTGGCGGTTGTGCGCCGCGCTCACCGCGACAGGGCGCCCGAGCACCGCGATGATCTGCGGCAGCGTGCGGCCGAGGATCTGGTGACCGCCCAGCGTCCGGCGGCCCAGATCGAGTTGGCCGATGGGGCCAGGTCGTCGACGTGGCGCGCGCAGTGCGGCCAGAGAGCGCTCCGGGCAGCGCAGGACCCGCCCCGGCCCGGGCAGGACTTCGATCTTGATCGCGTGGCCCCGGCGATCGCGAGCGACGAGCTTGGCAGGCAGGTCGGCTCGCGACACGAGCAGCGCGAAGGTGTTGTCCTTTAGCGGCACGCTCTCGCGCCGCCCCTCGTGGAAGTAGAGCTCCATGGAAGCGACGCCATCGGAAGCCAACCCCGCGACGCGCTCGAACTGGAGGCCGCCTCCGCTGCTCGAGAACCAGCCCGAGGAGGTGAGGACGAAAGCGCCATGGCGGCGAAACAGGTCGGCCGCGCGCCCGCAACGAAATCCAAGGGAGCGAGTGCGAGTGAGCGGCTCCAGGCTCGTAACGCAGAGGGGCACCTCCTTCGTGGGAAGCCCGCGATCCAGGCCGTTCAGGACGACGCCGACGCGGAAGGAGCTGTTCGGATCGGGCTGAAGTGCGCGGGCGTAGCGAAAACGCTCGAGGTTCAGGCGCCGGCCGCGCGGCTCCATGCTCTCGATCCAGCGCACCGACGCCGGCGTCGCCGGAACCGACTGGACCGGACCCGGAAGAGCAGCCGGCTTCGGCCGCTCGAAGTCGCGTACGAAGACCGGCGCTCCGCGCAGCCGTCGCGGGTAGATGCCGTAGGCCGTCACGAACTCGACCCACCTGCTGACACCGCCGGACAGCGCGCGGATCTCGACCACCTCGTCGGGCGGGGGGTGGCGCTGAACCGTCCCCGCCGGCCGCGCTCGCAAGGAAAGGAAGGCGTTGTTCGCGAGCGCGGCCCGGCTCTTGCCGCTGCGCTGGCGAACGACGTCTACCCGCTCCACCTCGTCGTCCGCAAAGCCGATGACGCCGCTCACCCGGATCTCCGGCCTTCCGAAGCTGAGCGTCCCCGACGCCGCCACCACGGCGGGGGCGTCCAGCTCTCGTGTCGGCACGCAGGCCGTGATGCTGCGGCCACCGGGACGATCGGCGCGAATCAGGCGAAGGCAGAGCGAGCTGCCGTCGCGGAAACCGAGGAGGCGGAAGCGCTTTCCGGCCACGGTGCGCGTCATCAAGAGGCGAAGCCTCGTGTTCTCGCGAAAGCGCGCGTAGGCCTCGACGTTCAGCTCCTCGAACGCCTTCTGCTCGGCCGGAGACGCGGGGCTCCCTGGATCGCCGCCGACCCAGGCGCCGAAGCGCTCGATGCTGCCTCTGACGACTGTCTGTCCGAAGGAGGTCGCCCCTGCGACAGCCGTCACGGCCAGGCCGAGCGAAAGCGCGAGCGCAAGACGACGACGAGTGTTTCCCCCGGCCCCGCTGATCTCGCGCAGGAGGGCGCGCGCCTCCTGCGAGCGCCCGTCCGGAAGGTCGGTGGACGCGACCGGATCGGCGAGACGCAGGAGCTCGAGAGGATCGCGCGCTTCGCTCATGCCGACTCATGTCCGGTCAGCTCGTTTTCTTTCGCCAGTTCCTCCGCCAGCCTCTTTCTCGCTCGGTGCAGGCGGAGCGTGGCCGCATTCTCCGAGCAGCCCAGCACGTCTGAGATCTCGGCCCGGGACAGGCCCTCCCAGGCGGCCAGTCGCAGCACCTCCTGCTCCATCGGGTCGAGTCGCTCCAGAGCGCTCCTGATCGCCTCGAGCTCGGCCGCGCGCAAGACGTCGGCCTCCACCTGCGGGCTCGGCCGCGGCTGTGCTGCGAGCTGGGCGGAAAGACGCTCGCTTCGGCGCCGGCTTCGCGCCTGGTTGGCGATCACGCGATAGGCGACTCCGTACAGCCAGGGCAGCGTGCGCTCACCCTCGGGCAGCACCGCCCGACGGCGCCAGGCGGTCAGAAATGTTTCCGCCACGACGTCGTGGGCGTCTGCGGGCTGGTCGGTCCGTCGCAGCGCGTAGGCGAGCACGGCCCCGTAGGTCGCCTCGTAGCGTTTTCGGAACCGTCGCTCGTCTCGATTCAGCATGGGGATAGGCCGCCGAGCCGGGCGACGCCAACTGTTATGTCCGGGACGGCCGCAACCTTTCAGCACTCATACGTCGCCGGGGACTCGGGACGTCCCTCGACCCCGCGACTGCACCCTTGCCAAGAGCCATGCATTGTGTCAATGTATAGAGATGCGCCGAGCCGTCTTGGGTCTGATCGCTCTTGCCGCGTCCCTTGCGTGCCTCTCAGTGTCTACGGCGGAGGCTACGAAGCAGGCCGAGTTTCTACGAGGACCGATCGTCCCGGGCAAGAGCGTCGGCCCGCTCCGGCTGGGCATGAGCGAGCAGGCTGCGCGGCGGGCGCTGCGCAAGCTCGACCCCGGCTCGCGGCTCGTCAAGCGGATCCGTAAAGGGACGGCCACCGAGTACCTCGAGTACACCTATCCGTATGACTACACGTCTTACACGGTTGGCTATCTCGGGCGCCCGGGCAAGCGGCGAGTCGTCTTCGCCATGAGCCATGTCGACGAGAACAAGACGCGCGAGGGCGTCGGCGTCAGCGCCCTAGAGGTGAAGCTCGCGCGCACGTACCGAGGCCTCCGTTGCCAGAACTTCTATGGAGTCACGTCAAATCGTCGCAAGGAATGTCTCCTGGGAAGTCCCAACCGGCCCCACACGATCTTCGTCGTCGGCGCCGGCGAGACCGTCATGGGTCGACCGTCCCGCCCGCCCAGAATCATCAGGGTGCTCGTCGAGCAGCCGTTCAAGCGCTTCTGATCGCTACCGGGTGGGCGATCCGGCGCGGGACGCGCGGCCACGCTCCTCCTCGGCCACAGCAGCTCTTCCGCGTCGCTTGCTCTCGGCGAGTACGGGCCTCGCCTCGTCGGCCAGCTCCACAACTCGGAGATTCGCTTCGGTATGAAGCACGGCGGCCTCGATCAGGAGCTTGACCAGGGGGTCGTCGGCGTGCTGCGAGCGAAGCTGCGCCAGGGCCGCAAGCTCCTCGAGGTAGGCCTGGCGCTGCACGCGCACGACCTTGCCCAGAGCCCGTCGCCCGAGCCGCGAGGCGGCAAAGAGCTTCAAGAAGAAGTCGTCGCGGTAGCCGCCCTGGCGGACGAAGGGCGCCTCCAGCCAGCGCTCCAGCTCCGCGCGGCCGGCGTCCGTCAGCCGGTACACGGTCTTGTTGGGACGATCGGTCTGGGGAATCACCTCGCTCGTCACCAGCTCGTCTCGGATCAGGCGATCGAGGATCTGGTAGAGGTGGCCGATGTTGAGCTCGCCCCATTGCGGGCCGATCGCCTCCTCGAAGCTCGGCTTCAGCTCGTAGCCGTAGCTCGGGCCTTCGCCGAGCAGGGCAAGGACGGCATGCTGGATCGGCATCAGTAAATGGCGGGCTCGCGCAGTAGATTGTCAGTATATAGTGTTGGCCTCGATGGAGTCATTGCAGACGCCACTGCAGCCTAAAGGCTCGACCGGCGCGCGCGTGGAGCTGGCTGCCGTGAGCAAGCGCTACTCGACCGGTGGGCGGGTGATCACGGCGCTCGACGACGTCAGCTTGGCGATCGGGGGTGGCTTGGCCGCCGCCGTCACCGGCCCTTCGGGATCGGGCAAGTCGACACTGCTGCACGTGGTGGGAGCCATGGACGTGCCCGACGAAGGCAGGATCCTCGCCGGCGACACGGTCGTCACCGAGTTGACACGCAAAGAGCAGGTCGCCTACCGGCAGGGAATCGGCTTCGTCTTCCAGCGCTTCCATCTGCTGCCCGCTCTGACGGCGCTCGACAACGTGGCCGCCCCCGTGCTCCCCTACCGCACCGCCTTCGACAAGGTCGAGCGCGCGACCGAGCTCCTTGCTGCCGTCGGTCTGGCCGGACGTGAGGACTCGCTCCCGTCCCAGCTCTCGGGCGGCGAGCAGCAGCGCGTTGCCATCGCTCGTGCCCTGATCAACGATCCACGTCTCCTACTCGCCGACGAGCCGACCGGCAATCTCGACTCGGCCACGGGCACGGAGATCATGCAGCTGCTGCTCCAGCTGCGCGAGCAGCGCGGCATGACGGTGATCGTGGTGACGCACAACCCACTCGTCGCGGCCAGCTGCGACCGCGTCGTGCGACTGCTCGACGGGCGCGTCGTCGACCACGTCGAGGTGCCGCGCCAGGCCGAGACCGGGCCCGTGCTCGAGCGCATCAGCCGGATGGACTCGTGACCAGAGGGATCGCTGCGTCACTGCCGCTAGTGCTCGTTGCCTTGCTCGCCCTCGTTCCCGCCGCAGCGGAGCCGGCATCGTCGGCGTTTCCCGGCCGCAACGGCAAGATCGCGTTCGTCAGCTACCGCGGGGGGACTTCCGAGCTGTACGTGATGAACGCCGAGGGCGGCGCTGTGCAGCGGCTGGTCAAGGGCGGTGAGCAGGGGGCTCCCGCGTGGTCGCCGGACGGTAGGACGATCGCTTTCTCGAGCATCCGCGGGCATCGCCAAGGAGTGTCACTCGTAAGCGCCCGAGGTGGCCGGGTACGGAAGCTGACCGATCACTCGCTGGACGTGTTCGACGGTGGGCCGGCCTGGTCGCCTAACGGCAGGAGGCTCGTCTTCGCGCGAGCTGCGTCGGGGGTCGTCGACGCCTACGTCATCAATGCGGACGGGAAAAGACTCCGGAGGCTTGCCAGGAACGCAAGCCGGCCCGTCTGGTCGCCCGACGGAAAGAGGATCGCATTCGTCGGCGTCGTTCCCGAGCGCAAGGCCGATATCTACGTCGCTCGCTGGGACGGTACGGCTCGGCGCCGGCTCACGCTTGATCCCGCCAACGACGGCGCGCCCGAATGGTCGCCCGACGGGAAGAAGATCGCGTTCTCGAGCGACCGCGACGGGAATTTCGAGATTTACGTGATGGAAGTGAACGGAAAGGACCCGCGTCGCCTCACGCGTGATCTCGCGAACGACCAGAAGCCAAGCTGGTCGCCCGACGGCCGTCGAATCGTATTCTCGAGACAACGTCTCGGCGAACAGGCTGACCTCTACGTCATGCCTGCGAACGGTGGCCGGCTGAAAAGGCTGACGAGCGATCCTGCCAGCGATGCCGAGCCCTCATGGCAACCGCTGGGCCTGGCGCGCGGATGAGCGCCACCGCTTGAAGGCCGTGACGGCTCTCACGCCTTCGGCTACCCGCCCAGTCTACTCGGAGCCCTCCAGGACCCTGTGCTGAGGTTCCTGCTCCGCCAGCTCCGCTCGCGCCCCAGTCGCGCAGGCGCGCTGGGAGTCGCCGTCCTCGTCGCC
>JACCTQ010000322.1 GCA_013812265.1 Actinomycetota bacterium | reverse complement strand
GCTCAGGCATAATCGCCACGACAACTCTCGCCTGAGACCACCGGCAGCGTTCGCGCAGAAGTCCGGTCGAGGCGGCCGAAGAACGGATTTTGACCCGCTTTCTTTGCCCGCCGCCAGGCGGGCTTAGATTTTTCCGGCACGGAAAAATCACGGAGGAAAAATCATGCAGAAATCGGACAAGGAACGAGTAGTCGCGGAGCTCACACAGAGGCTGAAGGCGTCGGAGACGCTCATCGTCGCCGACTATCGAGGCCTCTCGATGACCGAGATCGACCGTCTTCGCGGTGAGTTGCTGCAGAACGGAGCTCGCTTCTCGGTCGTCAAGAACACTTTGACGCGCCGGGCAGCCGAAGCAGCCGGCGCCGATGCGCTCCTCGAGTTGCTCGACGGACCCACGGCGATCGCGTTCCTCGAGCCGGGTGGCGATCCGGTCACGGTGGCAAAGGTTCTCAACGAGGCCGTTCGAAGCACCCGCATCCTCGTCATCAGGGGTGGCGTACTCGGGGGCAAGGTGATCAACGAGGAGGACGTCAAGAATCTTGCGACGCTACCTCCGCCGGATGTTCTTCGCGCGCAAACCGTGGGGGCGATCAGTGCGCCGCTCACGACCGTCGTCGGTATCTTCACCGCCCCGCTGCGAGACATCGTGGGAGTTCTCGACGCGCGGGTTCGTCAGCTCGAAGAGCGTGGCGACGCGCCCGCCACGGCTGCGGAGGAGGTCGTGACCGAGTCGACGTCCGCGCCGTCCCACGAGGCGGCGGCCGAAGCTCCGTCGGAAGGCGTAGCCGAGTCAGCAGACCAAGAAGCGAACATGGAACAGGAGGCCTGAGAATGGCAACGGATACCGCCAAGATCGTCGAGCAGCTGGGCAAGATGACGGTGCTCGAACTGGTCGAGCTCAAGAAGTCGCTCGAGGAGGAATGGGATGTCACGGCCGCAGCACCGATCGCTGTCGCGGCCCCTGGAGGGGCTCCGGCCGCGGGGGGCGACGGCGCAGCGGCTGCTGAGGAGCAAACAGCTTTCGATGTCGTGCTCTCGGGGGCCGGGGACAAGAAGATCCAGGTGATCAAGGTCGTGCGCGCGATCACCGGCCTCGGTCTCAAGGAGGCGAAGGACCTTGTCGACTCCGCGCCCAAGGCGGTGAAGGAGGGCGTGGCCCGCGACGAGGCCGACTCGCTGAAGGATCAGCTCGAGGAGGCCGGCGCCAGCGTCGAAGTCAAGTAGGCATGGGGGGAAGAAGCATGGGGGAAACATGTTTCCCCCATGATCCCCCTTCTTCTTCCAGTAGCCGCCGCCGCGCGCGATGAGGCTCCCGCTGAGCAAAGCTCGGCTCCGCCGGCAGCTCGCCGTGACTCACCCAACGCCTCGGACCACGCCTGGACCCCTTCGCCTGGCAGGTGCCAGGCGAAGGAATGTTTTCCGCACGGAAGTCGTACGAGAATCGCACGACGGCGCCCCGCAGGCCGGCGCGCGTCGGCTGCCCGGATGAAGAAGTGCGCCCTACACGCTTGACGGCGACCACGCAAGCCTCCAGCCATGGCACAGTCTTGCGGTGACTTCCGACCGGACGGTTACTCACTGGGATCGCGTCTACACGTCTCGGGAAATCGTGCCCGCGCCGCCCGATGATCCTGTGCTCGGTTGGGCGCTCGATCACTTCGGCGATGTTCGCGGGCGGCGACTTCTGGATCTCGGTTGCGGAGCGGGGGAGCACACGCTCGCCTTTGCGGCGCTCGGTGCGGACGTGACGGCGGTCGACACCAGCGAGATCTCGATCGAGAAGCTACGCCGCTTCTGCCGTGACAACCGCGTGTCGAACGTCGATGCGATCCGCTCGCCGGCGCAGGCGATCGGACGTCTGGGGTCGTTCGAGCTCGCCTTCGGGTCATTCATCCTTCACCACATCGAGCCCTTTCACGAGTTCGCCGCGACCCTCGCATCCGTGTTGCCCTCGGGTGGCCGTGCCTTCTTCTACGAGAACAGCGCTGCCGTCGGTGCTCCGGCCCTTTGGTTCAGGCAGAATCTCGCCGGCCGCTTCGGGTTCCCAAAATACGGGGACTCGGACGAGTTTCCGCTCACAAAGGACGAGATCGGAGAGCTGCGCCGCTACTTTCGCGTGCGAGTGGAGCAGCCGACGTTATTCCTGTTCAAGTTGCTCTCGATGTACGTCCTGCGAGGAGCGGTCTTCTCACGAGCGTTCGACCAGCTCGATCGAACGCTCTACCGCTTCCCTTCCATCAGGGGGTTGAGTTACCGTCAATGCCTCTACCTCGAGCGGGCGTAGCTGCCGCAGGCGCCGGTCGAGACTGCGCCCAGGAAACCGGGAATATCCGACCGCGGCGCCGCGTTCGAGACGGAAGATGCTTGCAAACGGGGGCTTTCGTTAATTCGCTTTGCTACACTTGGCCGGCCAGACGCGGAAGCGTCCAGCAGCCCTTGCGCGGGAGGGGTCCCGTTCGCTAAGCTAGCTGGTTCGCCGACGTCTTCGCCTGTCCGCATTTCTAAGCCGTTCTAAGGGGGCTGTCTCATTTGACCAGTAGGGCTGCTGCGCCGCGCGCGCGCAAGAGTTTCTCCCGCCTCAAGCACGTTCTCGACCTTCCCAACCTGATCGACATCCAGAAGGCCTCCTTCAAGTGGTTCCTGGAAGAGGGCCTGCGCGAGACGATCGACGACATCTCGCCGATCGAGGACTACACGGGCACGCTCGCTGTCGAGTTCGCCGAGTACCGCTTCGGCGAGCCTCAGTTCTCGATCAAGGAATGTCGCGAGAAGGACCTGACCTACCAGGCTCCGCTCTCGATGACCGTCCGGTTCGTTAACAAGGAGACCGGCGAGATCAGGGAGCAAACCGTCTTCATGGGCGACTTTCCGATGATGACGGAGTGGGGCACCTTCATCATCAACGGCACCGAACGGGTGATCGTGACGCAGCTCGTGCGCAGCCCCGGCGCTTATCTGATGGAGCCGAAGGATGCGACGAAGCAGGTTTTCACCGCGAACCTCATGCCCTCGCGCGGCTCATGGCTCGAGCTGGAGATCGACAAGAAGGGTGTGGTCTACGCGCGGATCGACCGTAAGCGGAAGCTTCCGATCACGACGCTGCTCCGTGCCCTTCCGGCCGAGGATCCGTCCACCGGCTTCGTGCTCGACACGTCGACGAACGAGAAGATCCTCGAGCTCTTCGACAAGTCGCTCTACATCCAGGCCACGCTCGACAAGGACCCCTCCACGCGCGAGGAGGAGGCGCTCATCGAAGTGTTCAAGAAGCAGCGCCCCGGTGAGCCGCCAACACTCGACAACGCTCGCAACCTCCTGCGAGCCCTGTTCTTCGATCCCAAGCGCTACGACCTCACGAAGGTCGGCCGCTACAAGCTGAACCAGCGGCTCGAGGTGGACGTTCCGGACGACGTTCGCGTCCTAACCACGCAGGACATCCTCTCGCTTGTCCAGAGGCTCGTCGACCTGCCGAAGAACCTCGGTGTGCCGGAGGACTCGAAGGATTTCGCCGCGGACGCCATCAACCTGCACCGCGATCCCATCCGTGGCGACCTCGACGAGTACGAGCACTTCGGGAACCGACGCCTCCGGACGGTGGGCGAACTGATCCAGGAGGCGTTCCGCGTCGGGCTCTACCGGATGGAGCGCGTCGTCCGCGAGCGCATGACGACCGAGGACGTCGACACGATCACGCCTCAGACGATCATCAATATTCGACCGGTCGTCGCCGCTCTGAAGGAGTTCTTCGGCTCCTCGCAGCTCTCGCAGTTCATGCAGCAGACGAACTCCCTCGACGGGCTCACGCACCGCCGAAGGCTGTCGGCTCTCGGCGCCGGCGGGTTGACCCGGGAGCGGGCTCCCATCGAGGTGCGAGACGTGCACCCCACGCATTACGGCCGCATGTGCCCCATCGAGACTCCGGAAGGCCCGAACATCGGCCTCATCGGATCGCTTGCTTCCATGGCGACGGTGTCCGAGTTCGGCTTCATCCAGACGCCGTACCGCGTCGTCAAGAACGGCAAGGTGACCGACGACATCATCTACCTCGACGCGTCGGAGGAGGAGCGCTTCACGATCGCGCAGGCGAGCGCGCCCATCGACGAGCGGACCGGAAAGTTCCTCGACGAGCAGGTGCTCTGCCGCTCGCGCGAGGGCGAGGCCGTGACCGCGGGTCCCAAGGACATCAACTTCATGGACGTCGCGCCGGCCCAGATCGTCTCGGTCGCGACGGCGCTTATCCCCTTCCTCGAGCACAACGACGCGAACCGGGCGCTCATGGGGGCGAACATGCAGCGGCAGGCGGTCCCGCTCATGATCTCTCAGGCCCCGCTCGTGGGGACGGGGGTGGAGTACCGGGCCGCCATCGACTCCGGCGACGTCGTCCTCGCGGGGAAGTCGGGGAAGGTCGTCGACGTCGATGCCGAGAAGATCGTCGTCGAGACGCGGACGGGTCCGCCCGACGAGTACCACTTGACCAAGTTCACCCGCTCGAACCAGGGCACGGTCACCCACCAGAAGCCGATCGTCGGCCTGGGCGAAAAGGTCACGGCTGGCCAGGTGCTGGCCGACGGCAGCTCCACCGATCACGGCGAGATCGCGCTGGGCGCGAACCTGCTGTGCGCCTTCATGCCGTTCGAGGGCTACAACTTCGAGGACGCGATCGTCATCTCGGAGCGGTTGGTGAAAGACGATGTGCTCTCGTCGATCCACATCCACGAGTACGAGATCGACGCACGGTCGACCAAGCTCGGCGACGAGGAGATCACGCGCGACATCCCGAACCGCTCCGAGGAGTCCCTGAAGGACCTCGACGAGCGCGGCATCGTGCGGATCGGCGCGGAGGTCGGCTCGGGAGACCTGCTCGTCGGCAAGGTGACGCCCAAGGGCGAGACCGAGCTCACGGCAGAGGAGAAGCTGATCCGAGCGATCTTCAAGGAGAAGGCGCGCGAGGTGCGCGACACGTCTCTCAAGGTCCCGCACGGCGAGGGCGGGAAGGTCATCGACGTGAAGACGTTCTCGCGCGAGGCGGGCGACGACCTGTCTCCGGGCGTCAACGAGCTCGTGCGCGTGTACGTGGCCAAGAAGCGGAAGATCGCCGAGGGCGACAAGCTCGCCGGCCGCCACGGCAACAAGGGCGTCATCGCCCGCATCGTCCCCGACGAGGACATGCCGTTCCTCGAGGACGGGCGCCCGGTCGACATCCTGCTGAACCCGCTCGGCGTCCCTAGCCGGATGAACATTGGCCAGATTCTCGAGACGCATCTCGGGTGGGCCGCGGCACACGGCGTCTTCACGGAGAACGGCGCGGCCCCCAACGGCCCCACCCCGGTGTCGAGCCCGGTCTTCGACGGGGCGACGGTGGTGGAGGTGGACGACGCGCTCGTGCGCTGGGCCGAGCAGAACCCCGACTCTCCGGTCAAGTTCAAGATCGACAAGAGCCGGCCGGCCGGCCGCAGGACTTCCGGCAAGGTGCGCATGTTCGACGGCAAGACGGGTGAGCCCTACGCCAACAAGATCACCGTCGGGCATATGTACATCCTCAAGCTCCTCCACCTCGTGGACGACAAGATCCACGCGCGTTCCACCGGTCCGTACTCTCTCGTGACCCAGCAGCCGCTCGGCGGAAAGGCGCAGTTCGGCGGCCAGCGCTTCGGAGAGATGGAGGTGTGGGCGCTCGAGGCGTACGGAGCGGCGTACACCCTGCAGGAGATGCTGACGATCAAGTCCGACGACACCGTCGGACGCGTGAAGGCCTACGAGGCGATCGTCAAAGGCGAGAACATCGCCGAGCCATCGATCCCCGAGTCGTTCAAGGTCCTGCTCAAGGAGATGCAGTCACTCGCGCTCGACGTGGGTGTTCTTTCCGAGGAGGGCGGCGAGGTCGAGGTGCGCGAGGAGGACGACGAGCTCCTGCGCGCCGCGGAAGAGCTCGGTATCGACCTGTCACCCGGGTCGCTCCGCGCCACTCCGCGTGAGCCCACGGGCGAAGAGGTCTACGAAGGCCAGGATCGGGTCGACCAGGATGGCGAGATCGCGCTTCCGGCCGACGAGTCGCTCGGAGATCTCGCTGATGTGAAGCTCTCGCCGGTCGAAGCGGCCGAGGAGGAAGTGGAGGAGCAGGCGGGCCCGCTGGCCCCGGAGATCGAGCTCGCAGATCTCGAAGTCGAAGACTGACCTTTTCGCTGCGCGAAAAGCTCTATGAAGAACAGAAAAGCCGGGACGGAGAAGGAGAAACATTGAGCCCTGATTTCAATAGCGTTTTCGCCGGAGGCGAAAAGGCATGATCGATATCAACGACTTCGATGCCATTCGGATCGGCCTTGCCTCGAGCAAGCAGATCCGCGACTGGTCCTCGGGCGAGGTCACGAAGCCCGAGACGATCAACTACCGCACGCTCAAGCCCGAGCGCGACGGTCTCTTCTGCGAGCGCATCTTCGGTCCGACGAAGGACTGGGAGTGCTACTGCGGCAAGTACAAGCGCGTCCGCTACAAGGGCATCATCTGCGAGCGCTGCGGTGTCGAAGTTACGCGCCAGAAGGTCCGCCGCGAACGCATGGGCCACATCGACCTGGCCGCGCCCGTCTCGCACATCTGGTTTTTCAAGGGCGTCCCGAGTCGGATCGGGTACCTGCTCGACATCGCTCCGAAGGAGCTCGAGAAGGTTCTCTACTTCGCAGCGTCGATCGTCACCGCGGTCGACAACGAGCAGCGCGGCAAGGATCTGGCCGACCTCGAAGACAAGGTCCGGGCCGAATCCGAGCGGATCCACGTCGACCGCGACGAGGCGCTCGCCGCGCTCGAGGACAGGCTCGCACGGCGCCGCGACTTCTTCACCAAGGGGAAGTAGCGCAACTTCGACGAGGACGACGAGTTCTGGGGCCGTGGTCTCGTCTCCTGGGCCGAGGAGCAGGGG
>JACCTQ010000252.1 GCA_013812265.1 Actinomycetota bacterium | reverse complement strand
CGGAGGTCGGCGAGGGCGCTACTCGTCCAGGCGGGGGTGGGCTCGTTCGTCATAGGTCGTAAGCTGCGACGCGGGTTGGCTAAGGGTATCGCCTCGAAGCGCCGGAGCACGGTTGCCAGCGCGGCCGCTACGGCCGCGTCCACGGCCGTGATCAGCATCGCCGCTGCGCTTGCCGGCGTGCTGCTCGCCAGGAAGCTCGGTAGAAACGCCGAGACGGACGGGTTCCTGGCGGCCTACGCGGTCTATCTGCTGCTCGTTCTCGCCGCTCAGGCGGTTCGCGTCGTCGTTCTCCCGCAGCTCGCGCGCGCCGCCGTACGCGGGGCTCTTGGCGGCGAGCTGCGGGCGTACTCCACCGCGCTGGCGGTCGTCTCCCTCCCGGCGCTCGCCCTCTCCACGTTCGCCGCGCACGACCTGGGAAGCCTGCTGACGGGCGGTCTGCCGGACACGGCCGGAGACGCTGCCGGCGACGCCCTGGTCTGGCTCGTGCCGGCGGCCGTGCTGCAGCTCTACGCAGTGCTCGGCGCGAGCGCGCTCGCCGCGCTCGACGACTACACCACGGCAGCGCTCGGGTTCGCTGCGGGCGCCGCGATCAGCGTGGTGGTGTTTCTCGTCCTGGCCGACGATCATGGCGCGGCCGCGCTTGCCTGGGGCCTCGCAGCCGGCGGCGTCGTGGCGGTCGCCGTCCCGGCGGTAGCCCTTGCCGCGCACGCGGCGTTCAGCAGCGGGGCTGCCGGTGAACGGCCGCTCGTTGGTCGCCTGGGAGAGCTCGGGCGTGGGGCCGTTCTTCCGCTCGCGCTGCAGGGGCTGTACCTGGTCGCCCTGCGCCTCGCGGGAGATCTGGGCGTGGGGCGCATCACGAGCTTCAGCTACGCGTACTTCGTCGCGGCTTTTCTCGTGTCCGCCACAGCCTCGTCGCTCGCTCTCGTCTCCAGCGTGCCGCTGGCGCGAACGGGCGTCCGGGGCGGACGGGCAGCGGTCCACGTCCTCAACGTATCGTGGCTTTCCCTGCCCGTGGTCGCCGGCGCCGCCGGCGTGTTCGCCGTCACGGGCGAGGCAGTCGTCGAGCTGGTGCTCGGGAGCTCGTTCGCGGGCGACACCGGCGCCGAGCTCTCGCGCCTGGTCGTGCTGCTGGGACCGTGGATGGTCGTGTCCGTCGCCCTGTCGGTGGCGTTCCCACTGCTCTTCGTCGAACGCGCGGACCGTCTCTTGGTGGTCATCGCCGGAGCGGCTCTCGCCGTCCACGTTCCGCTGGCCTGGGCTCTGCGGGAGGCGCTCGGCCTGGAAGGGCTCTCGCTGGCTCTGGCGGTGACGACGTCCCTGGTTCTCGCCGGCGTGCTGGCGGCCCTCTCGAGGGAGACGCTCGCAGGCGTGGCACGCGGGCTCCTTCGGCCGGCGATGTGGAGCGGGGCGCTCGCCGTGCTCGCCTTCGGGGCCGCAGAGCTCCTTCTGGACGACGTTGCGGCCGCAGCCGCCGGACTGGTCGGGTATGTGGCGCTGCTTACCGCTCTGCGGCCCGGCGGGCTCACCGAAGCCTGGTCGTACATGCGCGCTCTGGCCTGAGAGCTCGGGAGCCTCGGTGGTAGCCTCCGCCGCCGTGCTGGCCGACGCCGTGAAGCGCGCGATCTGGCGGGCCGGCCGCACCGGGCCGGGCCAGAACGCGATCCATGCCGCCGTTCTCCGCGATCCGCGGCTCGCGCGCTTCGACACCGTGCGCGACTGGCCGGAGTCGCTCGTGGGCTTCGAGGACCTGGCCTTTCTCTTCTCGAGCAACCAGCTGAACCACGGCGTCATCTCGCAGCAGATCGACGAGGCCGCTCTTCTGTACCGGCTCGTACGGGGGCTCGGCGCCGCGACGATCGCCGAGATCGGGCGCTTCAAGGGTGGAAGCACGCTGCTGATCGCAGCGGCGATGCACCCGCAAGCGGAGCTCTATTCCTACGACATCCACGTACCGCTCGAGGCGAGCTTCACCGGGGCGGATCTCGACCGCTCGCTCGCCGGCGCCCTCCGGCGCTACGGGCTCGAGGAGCGCGTCCATCTCGTCGTCGCCGACT
>JACCTQ010000051.1 GCA_013812265.1 Actinomycetota bacterium | reverse complement strand
TCCGAACTCGATGGCGCCGTGCACGTCGCTTGCCGGAAAGAAGCTCCGCTGCTCGCAGCCCGGCCAGCTCTCGCACCCGAGCCCCGAGGCGGTCAAACGGACGAGCGCGCCCGTGCCGACGATCGCGTAGAGGGCGATCGCAGAGGCGGCGGCAAGGCTCAGGAACCGCCGCGGCGTCACCTCAAAGGTGCGCATCCGGGACAGGCGAGTCGACTCAACATGCATAGCGTGACCACCGAGTTTAGGAAACCTGTTTCAGATGCCGCTTCGTCGTCCGCCAGGTCTCATCCGCCCCCTGCGAGCTCCCTTGCGAAGGTCGCCCGAGCCGCTGGCGTGAGCGTGCCGATGCCGCCGACGAGAACCATGGTTGCGGCGAAAGCGGCGAAGGTCGCCACACGGCCGGTTGCTTCGAGCAGCAGCCCGGCGGCGAGGTTGCCGAATGCGATCGCTCCTTGGGTGAACAGCGAGGTTGCGCTTTGGACGCGCCCTTGCAGGCGGTCAGGTGTGAGCGCAATTCGGTAGGCGCCGACCACTGCGTTCCACGGGGGAGCGGTCGAGAGCGCGAGCCCGAGTATCCCTCCGAGCAGAGAAGCGTTCGGCGCGAACACCATCGCCGGGATCAGAACAGTCCAGGTACAGGTGCCGACAGCGATGACCTGGCGCGGCGAGAGCCACGCTTGAAGACGCGGCGCTGCTAGCGAGCCTGCAAGGCCGCCCAAGCCGGCGAACGTGAGCATCAGCCCGATCTCGGCGCCGGAGGCGCGAAGCGTTTGTTCGGCCACGATGATCGCCGCCAACCCGACGCCGTTGGTGACGAAGTTGGCGCCGCCGGAGACGAACGCAGTCGTGCGAAGGAACGGTTGCCGCCACACGTAGCGCACCCCGTCGCTGATGCCACCGAGGAGCAGCGCTGATTCCCGCGCCTCGGATTGCTGCTGGAGGGGTCTTCGGATGAAGAGCAACGAGATCGCCGAGGCGGTGTACGAGATCGCGTCAACGATGAACGGGAGCGCCCGCCCAAGCGTGAAGAGCGCGCCGCCCGCCGGCGGGCCAAGTAGGAAAGCCGCGTACTCGCGTGACTCGTTCCGGGCGATCGCTTCGCCGAGCTGCTTTTCCGGAACGAGGTTGCGAAGCGCCCCAGTCTCCGCCGGGTCGAAGAAGGTCGCGAGCGCGCGCTCGATGAAGGCGACGGCGACGATCTGCGAAAAGCTCAACCGCCCGACAGCGAGCGCTGCAGGGATGGTGGCCACCACTAGCGCGCGGCCGCAGTCGCAGGCAACCATCAAGCGCTTGCGATCGACGCGGTCGACGACAACTCCAGCGGGTAGTCCGAAGAGAAGCACAGGAAGCCAGCTCGCGAATCCGACGAGGCCTGCCTTAGCCGCCGAATCGGTCAGAGAAAGGACGAGCAGCGGGTATGCGATCCAGGCCGTCCTGGACCCGAGCACCGAGAGCGCCTGGCCGACCCACAGCAGCCTGAAGTCGCGGTTGCGCGCTAGGGGGAGAGAGGAAGCCTCCGCCTCGCCGGCGCTCACGATTTCCGCGACCGTTCAGGCTTCCACGGAACCAGGCGGAGGACCCCGTACCAGCGGTCCGCGCAGTCGGGGCGACTGGCGGGATCGGGCCGCTCGAACTCGCGGAAGATGTCGCTGATCTTCGCGCGTATCGTCGTTAGCTCTTCGGGCGTGGCATAAACGACGTGGTTCGTGAACGTCGCCTCGTCTCGAACGGCCGACTCGAAGATGTCTTCGTGCTCGAAGAACGAGGCCACAATGACAGCGTCGTGCTCGAGCACGCGCGCCCTGAGCCCGGCGATTGCCGCTTTGTGCTCCGGCGAGCCATCGAGCGCCGGGGCAAGGTTGTAGTGACGTGCGGCCGCCGTCCACCAGCGGTCTCGTCGGTCACCTCGCTCGGTGTTCTCCTCGACCAAGCCGTGGCGCGCGAGTTGCCGAAGGTGGTAGCTGGTGTTCCCGGTCGACTCGCCAAGCGCGCGGGAGAGGGTCGTCGAAGTCGCGGGGCCTTCCTGCTGGAGCATGCTCAACATTCGGATTCGCAGCGGGTGGGCGAGCGCGCGGATGACGTGGACGTCGTCGAGAAGGAATTCGTCCCGCATTACAGAGTATCTTTGCAGAATTCCTCTGTAATATGGGCGGCTCAGGCGGTGAGCGTGAGTTGGCGCCGCCGATCAGGCGAGGGCGATTGGCGCGGCACTCACGCGGGACCCCGGACAGTCGCTAGATCAGGGGCTCGAGAATCGCCGGGTAGCCGTCGGCCCCGTCGAAGGGGGTCGGGCGCGAGCCCAGGAAGAGCGGGCGGTCGGCGGCGTTCAGGAGCACGGGCATCATGTCCGGACCGCGGAGGTGCCCGAGGATGCCTTCGGCGCAATCGAGCTCCCCGAAACGGCGCACCCGGTCGGAGCGGACTCCCGGCCCGGCCAGGATGAACGGCACCGGGTCTCCCGAATGGATGACTTCGGGAAACGCGGGCGTCGCATGGTCGCCGGTGAGGCAGACGATCGCGCGCTCCAGCGGAAGGGCAGCCAGCGCGGGATCGAGCTCCTCGATGGTGCGCTGCTTGACCCTCGGATCCTTCGTGTGCCCGGCCTCGTCCGTGGCCTTCAGATGCGAGAACACGAAGGTATCGCCTGCCTCCAGGCGCTGGCGCACCAGCTCGAGCCGCCCCTCGAGGTCGCGGAGACAACTTTCGCCTTCCGGCGCGTCCAGGGCCTCGAGGCCCACCGCGCGCGCCAGGCCGCGAAGGAACGGCGAGGCGGCGATCAGCGTCCCCTGCAGGCCGTGACGCTCGAGGAAGCTCGGAACCGCACTTGGCCTGCCCCACCACTTGAGCGTGATGACGGTGAACGGCGGCAGCCCCCGGACGCGGCGCGAATCGTTGACCTCATGGCTCGCTAGGCGCTCGATCACCCCCCGCGTCCAGTGCTCCGCCGCGGCTGCTGTCCGCGCGGCTTCGGGAACCAGCGGCTGCGGGCGGAGCACCGGGTGGCGGTCGCGAAAGAACGCGTCCGAATCCGTGATCCGGTGGTCAGCGCCGCCCGAAATGCGCAGGACGGCCTCGCCGCGGCGCAGATGGGTCAGCGTGAACCGGTGGCCGTCAACCTCGGTCGCGTCGCACGCCGCCACGAGCGCCGACGCATCGTCCTCGTCCTCACCTCGGCGCGGACGGCCCGTCAACCAGATGCCATCGGAACGGTGCTCGGTGGGCCGCAGCGCCGCGTACGCGAAGACGTCGTCCGGGCTGATCTCCTGTCCGGCTCCGAGTGCCTCGAAGACAGCCCGGCCTGGAAACTCGTCAGGCCGGTAACCGAGCATCGACCAGTGCGCGACCTCGCTCGACGGCGCACGGCCCGGACCGACCCCGTAGATCACGCCGCACGACCCGCGCGCCGCCAGACGGTCCAGGTTCGGCGTGCGAGCGGCCTCGTTCGCGGTGCGCCCCCCGAGCGACTCGTGAGCGCGGTCTGCGAGGCCGTCCAGCATGACGACGACGATCGGGTACACCGCCGGAGAGGCTAGCGCTCGAGGCCCGCCACGACGCGCGCGACGCCGGGCGGGACAAGGCTCTCCCAGTCGGCTCCCGTTCGCATTGCCTCGCGTACGGCCATGCCCGACACGGTCTTCTCGCCCCCCTCGTCGAGTACGACGACCTCGTAGCCGGCGCCGCGCATCCGCTCGAGCTTCGTTCCGCCCCACTCGGAGAAGAGACGTAGGTACTGCGTCACTCCGGCGGGGACGTACGCCGGCCAGAGCTCCGGCTCGTTGACGGGAAAGGGGATGACGTGCACGCGCGCAAGGTCGAGGCCGATGTCCGAAGCAGCTGCCTTGACCATCAGCAGGCGCTCGACATAGGAGTACGGGTTCGACTCGGGCAGATGCCGGAGCGGGTCGGACAGCTCGGGCTTGATCCGGTTCGGATCGGGGTTCGTGATGCCGACGAAGATCTCGTCGGAGCGCTCCGCCGCACCTCGCAGGTACTCGAGATGGCCGTTGTGGAAGGGCTGAAAGCGCCCGTGGATCATGCCTTGGCCTTTTCCGCTACGCGGAAAAGCCCTAATAGAAGAGCCGGTCTTCACGCCCAGCTACTCGACTATTACGCCGGAGCCTTCCTCCACTGTGCCTATGCGGCGGATGAAGAGCTTCTTCGCTACGAACTCTCCCTCCAGCGCCGCCCCCCGCTCTGCCGGGATGGACACGAGCAAGCCGCCGGCCGTCTGCGGGTCGAACCCGAGCGCCTCCAGCGATTCGCTCACGCCGCCAAGGCTCACGTGCGGTCCGGCGAAGTCGCGATTGCGCGGGTCACCGCTCGTGCGAACGCCCTTGCGGGCCAGATCGAGGGCGCCGTCGATCGCGGGTAGACGGGCCGCCTCCAGCCGCACGCGCACGCCGCTTCGGTCCGCCATCTCGTGAGCGTGCCCGAAGAGGCCGAAGCCGGTGACATCGGTGACGGCGTGCGGAGACAGCGGCCGGAGCACATCTGCTGCGCCCTTGTTCAGCGTGCGCATCCAGCGGATGGCGCGCTCGAGTGGCTGGGTGCCGGCGTAGCCCTTCTTGTGGCCGGTCATGACCAGGCCCGTTCCGAGGGGCTTCGTCAAAAACAGCGCGTCGCCCGGCTTCGCGCCGTTCTTGGGCCAGATGCCCTGGGGACTGACGGTACCGATCACGGCGAGCCCGTACTTCGGCTCGTCGTCGCGGATCGTGTGGCCGCCGGCCAGCAGGCCGCCCGCCGCACGAACCTGCTCGTCCGCAGCGGAGAAGACGGCGGCGAGCATCTCGATCGGAAGCTCCTCCGGAAACGCCGCGATCGACAGCGCGAGCAGCGGCACTCCGCCCATCGCAAACACGTCGTTGAGCGCATTCGTCGCGGCAATGGCCCCGTAGTCACCCGGATCGTCGACGATGGGCGGGAAGAAATCGAGGGTGAAGATGAGGGCGCGCTCGTCGTCGAGGCGGTACACGGCAGCGTCGTCGGCCGGCGCCAGCCCGACGAGGAGGTTCTCGGCCTCGACGGGAACGAAGCCGGCGAGCAGCTGCTCCAGCCGCGCAGCCGAGTATTTGGCGGCGCAGCCGCCGCAAGACGCCAGATCCGTGAGCTTGATGGTCTGCGACTCCACGTCTTCCCTCCTCTAGGACAGCGCGAATGTACCCACAAACCGCTCGAGCAACAATCGGTGTAAGGAACGCTTAATGCCGCCCAGGTATTCCCGGGACGAAAAGCGGGCGGCGGCGTTTACGCCGCCGCCCTCGCCGAGGGAGGAGAAGACAATCATTGCCGCTATTCGCCACGGTGTCGGATTCACCTTCCCGGCGACGAGGTCGTCCCTCCGGGAAACGAACCGGGTGTGCGCAGCCGTGAGGGACTCGAACCTTCGACCGGCTCTAGCGCGGGGCCCCTCCGTTGGACCCGCCCCGGCTGATGTGGCGGGGCTCGACGATCCCGTCGATGAGGCCGTATTCGCGCGCCTCCTCCGGCGCCATGAAGCGGTCGCGGTCGATGTCTTTCATCACCTGGTCCACGGACTTCGCCGAATGGTGCGCGATGAGCTCGGCCATTCGCCGCGTCATCGCGAGCACCTCGCGCGCCTGGATCTCGATGTCGACCGGCGCACCGCGGAACCCGGCCGAGCCCTGATGAATCATGATCTTCGAGTTCGGCAGCGCGAGGCGCTTGCCCGGCGCCCCGCCCGCCAGAATCATCGCCGCCGCGGACATCCCCATCCCCACGCAGATGGTCTTCACATCCGGCTTGACGAACTGCATCGTGTCGTAGATCGCCATGCCCGCGTACGCCGAGCCACCGGGGGAATTGATGTAGAGGCTGATGTCCGCGTCAGGATCCTCGGCTTCGAGGAAGAGCAGCTGCGCCGTGATCAGGTTCGCCCCCTGATCCTCGACCTCGGTGCCGAGGAAGATGATCCGCTCGCGCAGCAGGCGTGAGTAGATGTCGAACGCCCGCTCGGCGCGCCCGTCCGACTCGATGACCATGGGGATCAGCTGATTCCGCATCTCTCGTCTCGCCTCCTGTTAAGGTGCAACCGTATGGTTGCGAATGTAGCGCAACCGCGGGGTTGCGCGTGAGAGGAGCGTCGTGGAGACCGAGATTCGTCGCGAGATCGTCCTCCCCGCACCGCCGGACGAGGTCTGGGAGGCGCTCACGGATCCCGAACGGCTGGCGGAGTGGTTCGCCAACGAGGTCGAGCTCGACCTGCGGCCCGGCGGGGAGGGCATCTTCCGGTGGGACGACGGCTCGGAGCGCCGGGCGGTCGTGGAGGTCGCCGAGGGGCCGCGCCGCTTCACGTTCGACTGGGGCGGCGAGGACGAGCAAGAGGCGACGCGGGTGGATTTCACGCTGGAGGAGACAGCAGAAGGCACGCGCCTGACCGTGGTCGAATCCTCGCCCGCCGGGCTCCGCGCCTGCGCAGGCGAGTGGACTTGGGCCCTGGAGCTGGTGGCTCATACGCCGGCTCGCGCCTAGCACTAGATGATGCGTGTGGACACCGTCGGGGCCGTCTTCGACGCGCTTGCGGACCCGAACCGCCGGACACTGATCGGCTTTCTCGCCCAGCGTGACACCGCCACTGCAACAGAGCTCGCAGCCGAACTCCCGTTGACGCGCCAGGGAATCGCGAAGCATCTCGCAACGCTCAAAGAGGCAGGGCTCGTCCGCCGGAGACGGAGTGGGCGCGAGACGCGCTACAAGCTCACGCCCGAGCCGATGACGGACGCCATCGCCTGGATGGCGACGGTCGGCGGACAGTGGGACGACCGGTTGGAAGCGCTGCGGTCACATCTCGCCCGTGGCGAGCATTAGGGGCCTAGGCCTAGGCGGCGTGCCCGCGATCAGCGGGAGCGCAGGACCAGGTTGAACGCGGCCCTGCTCGCTCCCGGCCGCGGATAGTGCTGCGTCACGAGCGTCCGTAGACCAGGGGCGCTGACGCGCACATGGACATGCGGGGGCCGACCGGCGTAGGGAACGGGCCGGTTGCTCTCGAACCGATACGTGCCTTTGGCGCCCGCGCGCACCGTCGCCCGGTGAGCGTCGTCGTACTCGCCTGCGGGGTTCGCTAGCCAGAACTCGATGCGCGCTCCGCGGGCTACCTTGCAGCCGCGGAGCGCCAAGACTCGACCCGTGAGCACATAACCAGTCCCGACCTTCTGGCGGAAAGGTGCACCCGGCTCGTAGAACGGTCCTAGGGCGTCCGCGCGGGTGGGCGAGCACGCGGCTTTCCTCGCTGGGCTAGCGCCGGCTGTCACGGCCGGTGTGACGGCCAGCAGTGTCACGAGCGCAAACCCCGCCGCAGCCGGAATGCGGCTTCTCATGCGCGCCATGCTAGTGCACCCGTCCGTAAGTTTGGTGCGTGATTCGGGGGATGGATCGTCGTTCGTGGCAAGGACGCAGGGAGTCCCGATAGTTGGTTCTATCGGGACGACCGAGGACGCAGCCACGGGCGGCGAGACGCCCCCGGGCGCGTGCCTGAACTTGCGGACGGGTGCACTAGGACCGAAGAGAGGAAGGAGCGCAGACGATGGCTTCACGAGAGACAACCAAACAGCTGATCAAACACATCGACGAGGGCGTCGCGATGGAGCAGAACGTCTTACGGATGCTCGACTCCATGATCCGGACGACGCAGGACGCCGAGATCTCCCGCGCGCTCGAGCAGCACAAGCACACGACGCGTAAGCACATCGAGCGACTCGAGCAGCGCCTGAAGATGCATGGCTCCTCCCCGTCGCGAACAAGGCAGGCTGGGGCGATCGTCAGCGCCCGCATGAAGAGCGTCGCCGACGTGGGGCGGCGAGACAAGGCTCGCCGCAACGCCCGCGACGGTTTCGTGAGCGAGCAGCTCGAGATCGCAAGCTACGAGCTGCTCGAGCGAACCGCGCGGAATGCGGGCGACGACGAAACTGCTGACGTCGCACGGCAAAATCGCGCGGAAGACGAAGCGATGGCGAAGCGGCTGGCGGACAATTGGGACAAGTTCGCCGCGCTCTCGCTGCAGGGAAACGGCGGCCGAGATGGCGGCTCGAGCGGCCTCCGCCGGCGTGTCGCCGGCGCGGCAAGCAAGGCCCGGCGAAACCCGTTTGTCCTCGGCGCCGGCACGATCGCGGCCGGCCTCCTGCTGGGGCGCCGAATGCAGGGTGGCTCTGGAGAACAGCAGGAAAAGCAGCCAGAAGCACTCGAGCTGCTCACGAAAAAAGAGCTGCAAGAGCGCGCCGGATCAGCGGGCGTGGCAGTGCGGCGAAGTATGACCAAGCAGGAGCTCATCGATGCTCTCCGGTCGCAGGGAAGCGAGCAGTCCGGCTCGGGGGCGAAGGCTAACCCGGTCCAAGTGCAGAAGTTCCTGGAGGCAGTTCGGTACCCGGCCGGCAAGGACGAGCTTCTCAGCGAGGCCGCGCGCCAGGGCGCCGACCAGCGGGTCCGC
>JACCTQ010000212.1 GCA_013812265.1 Actinomycetota bacterium | reverse complement strand
AGCACCGCGCTCTCGTCGGAAACCAGGGTGTCGAGGCAGCGGCCGTGCTCGTCGGCTCCGGCCGGGTCGAGCTGCTCGCGCCGCTCGGCGAGGAAACACCCGTCGGCAGGTTCCTCGCCAGCCGCGGGCCCGGGATGCACCACGTCGCCTACGAGGTCGCCGACCTCCGGGCCGAGCTCGAGGCTCTTGCCGAGCAGGGAGCCGAGTTGATCGACCGCGAGCCGAGGGAAGGCCTGTTCGGGCTCGAGGTCGCCTTCATCCACCCGGATGCCACCCACGGCGTGCTCGCGGAGCTCGTGTCGCGTGCCTGAGGAGAAGGTGCGCATCGAGATCGGCTTCGACGGCGGGCAGATCATGGGAGCGCTGGTCTCGGCCGATTCCGCCGCCGAGCTCGAGCGCGCGCTCGACCAAAGGACGGACGGCGCCCTGGCGCTCGATGCGGATGACGGCCGCTATATCGTGGCGCTCGGGCGCATCGTCTACGTCAAGCGGTTCGCGCGCGAAGGCCGCGTCGGGTTCGGCGGTTTCTAGCCCGGGTCTAGCTTGGCCCTAGAGATCGGCATCGTCGGCTTGCGGGGCTCCGGCAAAACGACGCTGTTCAATGCGCTTACCGGCGCCGGCGTGGAGGCTCAGACCTACCTTGGAGGCGCCCCGAAGCCGAATGTCGGGGTGGCGCCGGTGGTCGACGACCGCCTGCCTCGGGTCGCCTCCGTCGTCGGATCGGCGCGGACCACACCCGCGGCCATCCGGGTGGTCGACATCCCCGGAAGCGACGCGGCTCTCATGGGCGGCCTGCGACAGGTCGATGCGCTCGTCGCAGTGCTCGACGCGTTCAACACGAGCAGCGACCCGCAGGCGGATCTCGAGACGGTGAAGCTCGAGCTTCTCGTAGCCGACCGTGACCACGTGGAGAGGCGACTCGAGCGGGTTTCCAGGCAAGCCAAGTCGGGGGACGCGGCCCTTCGACGTGACGTCGCGGAGCTCCAGCAGCTGCTCGCCCACCTCGAAGCCGGGAACACGCTCGAGGCATACGGAGAATCCTTGCTGCCCGAGCTCCAGCCGCTCACCACGAAGACGCTTCTACCCGTCGCGAACGGGCCGTCCGGCATCGACTGCAAGCTCGAGGCCGAGCTCGCCGAGCTCGACCCGGCCGAGGCGGCGAGCTTCCGGGAAGGCCCATCCGCGCTGGAGGAGGTCGTCCGCCGGGTGTTCGACGAGCTAGCGACGATCAGCTTCTTCACCGCGAACGAGAGGGAGGCAAGGGCCTGGAATCTTCGGTCCGGTGTGACTGCGCTCCAGGCGGCGGCCGCGATCCATACCGACATGGCGCAAGGCTTCATCCGCTGCGAGGTCGTTCACTGGAGCGATCTCGTCGAATCGGGATCGCGGGCGGAAGCGGCGAGACAAGGCCTCCAGCGTCTAGAGGGCAAGGACTATCCGGTCGAAGACGGTGATCTCTTGAGCATCCGCTTCTCACCGCCGGCCCCGCGAGGTAGGAGCTCGAGCAGCTAGCCGGCGCAACCGCGCGAATCTCCGAACCGGGGGACATGGGGGTCCACAGCGCGAGCGAGAATCGCGTACAGGCAGCGTTCGTGACTGCGCCCGATTGACCGACATCATGCAGCCACGCATTCACAATGCGACCGAGCAGGCCCGGCACCGTCTACCCACCGATGAAAGCCGATGATCGCTAGCAACGTCTCACCCTCTCGCCCGTCCGATCCGTCACCTCCGAGCAGCGAGAACGGAACCGTCTCACACGTGGACTCGGGCGACCAGATCGACCGCCTCGACCGCCTCCTGGCCGACTCGATTCCGCAGCACCTCTGGGTGGCGTCTCCCGATGGGCTGCTGCAGTACGCGAATCAGCGCTGCGTCGAGTACTTCGGGCTTTCCGCCGCCGAGCTCGGCGGTACCGGCTGGCAGGAAGGTGTCCATCGCGAGGATCTGGCCACCTGCCTGGAGGCGTGGAACCGGGCGCTAACGACCGGCGAGGAGTACGAGGTGGAGTTTCGTCTCCGTCATGCTCGCGACGGTGCCTACCGCTGGCACCTGAGCAGAGCCGTCCCGATGCGCGAAACCGGCCGGATCGTCCGGTGGCTCGGGACGAACACGGACATCGACGACCAGAAGCGCGCCGGGGCGCGCGCGACGACGCAGTATGCGCTGACGCGGGCCGTAGCCGAGTCCTCCACCGTCCAGGAGGCCTCGGCTCGGGCGCTGCAAGCCGTTTGCGAGACCCTCGGCTGGGAGGCCGCCGGGCTCTGGCGGATCGATACGAGCGGCATCGAGCTGCGTTGCGCCGCATTCTGGCACGCTCCCGGGCTCGAGCTCTCGGAGTTCGAGCGTCGCACCCGGACGCTCTCGCTTCGGTACGGAGAAGAACTGCCCGGAGAGGTTTGGGAAAGCCACGGGCCTATGTGGGTGGAGAACGTCGTCGATTCCGGGACCCGCGCGGGCGTGGCGGCGAGCCACGGGCTTCGCTCGGCCTTCGCCTTCCCGGTCGTCACGGGCAACGAGCCGCGAGGCGTGCTCGAGTTCTTCAGTCGCGAGACCAGGGCGCCCGACCCGGAGTTGATCGAGCTCATGACGGCCGTAGGTGCCCAGATGGGCCAGTATCTGGAGAGCGCTTACGCCCGGGAAGCCGTGCGCGAGAGCGAGGCCCGGAAGAGCGCGATCCTCCTCGAGCGGCACGGGACGCAGCAGCGTCGACTGGACAGCGCGCTCGCCGCTCTTGCCGGCGAGAAGGCTCGAGTCGAGCGGTTCGCGGACTTCGCCGCCCGGCTGGCTCGGGAGAGGACGACGCCCGAAAGGCTCGCCGACGTCATTCTAAGGGGGCTCGAGGCTGCGTCGGGCGCCGATGCGGGCGCTATCTACGTGGTCGGCGACGAGGACAGGAAGCGCCTGGCCCTCGCCGCGACCGAAGGCCTTTCCTCTCGGGCATTGCCCGCGGTCCTGGAGCTCGAGGCAGGCGCTCTTTCCGGTGGGCAACTCGAGGCACTTCGCGCTGCCGTTCCCGGTTGCACGCGCGACGTCCGGCTCTCTCACGGGGACGAGCTGCTCGGGGTGGCGCTGCTGCGATCCGAGGATGCACGGATGTTCGAGACCGTCGACATGGAGCAAGCCGTGAACCAGGCCTGCGTGGCGCTCTGCAACGCGCTCTCGCTGCAAACCGCGCGGAGACTGGCGAACGTCAACAGCGCTCTGCTCGACTCCACCGACGAGGGCATCGTCATGGTCGACCGAGACGGCGAGGTCCAATTCGTGAACGCGCGGATTCGTAAGCTGGAGGCGGAAGGCACGTTTCCCTCGAGCGGCACGATCTCCGAGCGACACGCTGCACTTGCGAGACAGCTCGTCGAGCCCGACGTGTATCTGGCCGACATGGCGAAGGTTGCGGCCGACCCCGAGCTCGAGGCCTCGGGCCGGTACGACTTCCGGAGCAGCAGGACCGTCGAGTGCTACACGGCCCCGGTGAGGGATCGGGATGGCACCGTCATCGGACGGATCATCGTCTTCCGCGACGTCACAGCAGAGCAGCAGGCGGAGCGCACGAAGTCCGAGTTCGTCGCGACCGTGTCGCACGAGCTGCGCACGCCGCTGACGGGAATCCTCGGATTCGCCGAGATTCTGCTCGACAACCCGCCCCCGCCGCAGACCGGCCGGGCCTTCCTGGAGACGATCCACGAGGAGTCGAGACGCCTGAAGAGGCTCGTCGACGACCTCCTCGATCTCCATCGGATCGACGAGGGCGTGCGGGTGCTCCGGCGACAGCCCGTCGATCTCAGGAGACTGCTCGTGGAGGCGCTCGAGCTCGCCGTGGCCCGAACGAAGCAGCACGTCGTGGGCTGGAACCTCTCCGACGACCCGCTCGAGGTCTCGGCCGACCCGGACCGGATCCGTCAGGTGGTTCGCAATCTGCTGTCGAACGCGATCAAGTACTCGCCGGACGGCGGATCCGTCCTCGTCACGGCCGGGCGGTCGGACGGCTTGGTCAGGGTCTCCGTGAAGGACACCGGGACGGGCATCCCGGCGGTCTACCACGACCAGATCTTCGGCCAGTTCTTCCGCGTCGACTCCTCGGATACACGTCGGATCAGGGGTGCCGGGCTCGGACTCACCCTTTCCCGTGAGATCGTGACAGCACACGGCGGCACCATCGGGTTCGAGAGCGAGGAGGGGGTCGGCTCGACGTTCTGGTTCGAGCTGCCGACCAAGGAGCACGACATCTCCGAGTCACGGCAGGCCCCTAGCCCGTCGAGATGAACACGACTCCGGCGAGCGCGATCGCGGCTCCGACCCGCTGGACGCGCGCAACACGTTCCTCGAGCACGTACCGCGCCAGCACGATCGTGACGACCGGATAGAGCGATGCGAGCACCGAGACGAGGCTGACCAGGCCGCTCGTGGCCGCAGCCGCGAAGAGCAGCGTCGCTCCGGTGTCGAGGACGCCGATGGCAGCGGTCGCCGCAACGTCCGACCGGCGCAGCTCGAGCCGGGGCCTGACGGCGAGAAAGGCACTGGCGACCAGGGCAGTGGACGTCAGCCGGAACACGAGCACTGCCCAGAGGACGTCGACCCGGGCGGCCTCGTACATGACCGGGAAGTACAAGCCGAAGCCCGCTGCGGCGAAAAGAGCCAGGCCCACGCCCGCAGCCACCCGCCCCGTTCGAGCGGAGTCGCCGGGTTCCCGGGCGGCGAGGGCGACGCCGAGCAGAGCAAAGGCTATGCCGAGTGCCTGGAGGGGGCTGGGGCGATCTCCGGTCAGGACTCCGACGGCGACCGGGATGACCGCGGACACACCCGCGATGGGCGCTACGATGCTCATCGCGCCGACAGCCATGCCTCGGTAGAAGGCGAAGATCCCGAGCGTTCCGGCCAGCGCTGCAGGCGCGGCCAGCAGGACCGCCGCGCCGTTCGGACGCTCTGCGTGAGCCGAGACGACGACCGCGATGACAGCAGTTCCGGCTGTCTGCGCGATCAGCATGACCGGAAGCACTCCAAGCGAGCGGCTCTTGAGGCCCCCGAAGAAATCCGCGACCCCCCACGAGAGGCTCGCGGCGAGCGCCAGTACGACGGCCGCCATTGCGCCGGGCTAGTCGACCGGTCGTGTGGCCGCGACGGCGTCGAGCTGGTTCGCGTGGTAGAGCACGGCGGCTTCTGCCGTCCTCGCACCTCGAGCTTCGTGGTGAGCCGCGACGGCGTGCAGCAGCTCGGCCCGCGCGCCGGCCTCGAGATCGCCG
>JACCTQ010000190.1 GCA_013812265.1 Actinomycetota bacterium | reverse complement strand
GCGTCGTAGGCCACGTAGACGTCCGTGCCGTCCGGCGAGATGGCGATCGCGGGGAAGTCGGGCCGGTCGCCTGCCTGTGCGGCGTTGGCCGTCAGCTGCCGCCATGTCTCGCCCCTGTCGGTGGAGTACCACACCGGAGCCTGCTCGTTCGAGGCTGTCGTGGACGTGAGACCGTCGCAGAACGTCATCACGATCGTGTTCGGGCCGGGCCCACTGGGTGCTCCGTTGGCAATGTCGACCATCGGGAAGCTGTTCGTGCGCGCTCCTGCGACGCCGTCGAACGTGTAGCGGCCCTGGGCCGGATCGAACCGGCCGCAGTCGGTGACCGGGACAACCGCTCGCGGTCTCTCGAACGAGTCGCCGCCGTCGAACGAGCGAGCCATGAGCTGGGCGGACGAGAAGAAGGGCGCGTTCTCCTTCTTCTGGAAGGCACCTTCCCAGAAGACGTAGACAACGCCATCGCTCCCCGTGCGGACGGTGCAGCCCTGCCTTCCCTGTCCGAGCCCCGTATTGGCTGCCGGGCTGAGCTGGTCGGGCGCGGACCACGTGTTACCCCCGTCGGTCGACCGGCTGAACATGACCGGTTCCGGCGCTCCGCCGTTGCTCCTGAACGACACCCAGCAGGCATACGCATTGCCGAAGTAGGGGCTCGAGGCGGCGTTGTCCGCCCAGATCTGCTCCTTGTCGGAGAACGTGACCGTGCTGAGACGGCGGGAGATGATCACGGGGTTCATCCACGCTGCCTTGCCCGTGGTGCCGCCCGTGGCGGCAAGAGGGACGTTGTCGGTGCGCGAGACCGCGATCGCCTCGACGCCCTTGAACGTGGCCTCGTCGCGTGTGTCCGCGAAGTTCGACGTCAGGTTGATGAAGTAGAGGCGTGAGCCGTTGGTCCACGAGAACTGCCCGTTTGCGCCCGGGCGGGGCCCGAACGCGGCGATCGGGTCACCGTCGGAGACAAGCCCGTTCTCGAAGTACCAGGGCAGCGTTCCGATCGGCCCGCTCGGATTCGGCGTGCAGTCGTCCGTGTCGAGGAAGGGCATGCCGAGGCAATGGCGGGTCGAGTAGCCGGTGTACGTCGGCTGCTGGAACGTCACGCCGCCGTTCGTGGAGAAGGAAACGCCGGTGAGCCCAACGCCGGGCGTGAAGGGACAGGTGTTGTCCGTCAGGACGTTGCAGCTCTCGAGATCGATCTCGTCGTTCGCGCCTGCCACGACGTTCATGGGATTCGACGGATCGATCGCCACTGCGGGCTCGTTCTGCTTGCTCTGCACAAAGACGTTGTCCCTGCTCGCGTCGGTCGTCTCGTCGTCCGGGAATGCGTGCATCGCGAATGCAGCCGGAACGACGAGGAGCGCTGCGATCACCGCGAGCGCGCCGCGGGAACGGATCGTGCGTAATCGAGTCAAAAGTGCCTCCCCAGGAAATCCGATGTCGCGCCGAGTATATGCCCCCTGCCGCAACTGCTACGAATGGAGCGGCGTGATCCGCCACGCGTCCCTGGTCTCTCTCGCAGCTGGCTCCGCCCTCCTACTGGCGGGCTGTCTTCACGACGGCGAGGAGAGCGTGACGCCGCCGCCCACGGCGATAACCGCAGCCGACTGCGAGGCGGAGGAGGTCGCGGAGGCAGGTCAGATTCCGCCCGGCTGCAGCCCGGAGGCCGTGTACCGAATCAAGGCTGGCGCGATTTGCCTCAGGCCGGGAGCGGGCGTTCCGGTTCGGCGAAGCATGCTCTTGCCGCGCTTCGACGTGATGGTGGAGCAGTTGCACGCGCTCGAGCCTCCGCCGAGCCTCCGCAAGCCCGTTCGGGGATGGCTGGCCGCGCTGGACGAGGCCTTACGACACCTGAAGCGGGCTCGTGCCGCGCGGGCCGCCGCCCGTCCACAGGTGGAGCGCGCCGAGCTCCAGCTGTTCACGAATCTGAACATCCGAGCGCAGTTCCGCGCGGAGGGACTCGATATCGAAGGCTGCGCAGAAACCGAGTAGTCCTGCGCGCGTAGCCTCCCGGAAGAGCGGAACACGATGCCTACACTGAGGAGGATGAGCGGGTCCCCATTCCCGTTCGGCGCGGCTGTCGCCGGCCGACCGCGGGCGTTCGTGCGAGTGGCCGGTCCCGATGCGGCGACGTACCTTCAGCGCATGGTCTCGAACGACGTTGAGGCGCTCGGCGTCGGAGAGTCTTGTGAGGCGCTCCTGCTCACGCCGAAGGCGCGCGTGATCGCGCCGCTCCGGGTCTTGCGCCGCGCCGAGAGCGACTTCCTGCTCGTTACGGAGCCCGATCTGGGAGAGAGGGTGCGGGCGCAGCTCCTGCGCTCGCGCTTTGCCGCCAAGGTCGAGATCGAGCTCGAGGAGCACCGATCCTTCCTGCTGCTCGGGACGGACGTGGAGCGACCGTCGGACGT
>JACCTQ010000182.1 GCA_013812265.1 Actinomycetota bacterium | reverse complement strand
TGGAGGGGCTGCCGGCGATCGCGCAGCGCTCGGTGGACGAGCTCGTCCGTGAGCTCGATGAGTGCGCCACGCTCGGCGTGTCGGCGGTGCTGCTCTTCGGTATCCCCGCGGAGAAGGACGAATCGGGCTCGGGCGCGTACGACGAGGACGGCGTCGTGCAGTTGGCACTGAGGGAGCTGCGCGCGCGGTTTCCCGAGCTGCTGCTGCTCACGGATGTTTGCCTTTGTGAGTACACGTCACACGGACACTGCGGCCTCGTCGTCGGTGACGAAGTCGCGAATGACGAGACCCTCGAGCTACTTGCACGCACGGCAATCAGCCACGTCGAGGCGGGCGCGGATGCGGTCTGCCCGAGCGACATGATGGACGGCCGGGTAGGAGCCCTGCGGGTGGCCCTCGACGATGCCGGTCTGGAGGCGACGCCGATCGTCGCGTACTCGGCCAAGTATGCGTCGGCCTTCTACGGGCCTTTTCGCGAGGCGGCAGACTCGACGCCGAGCTTCGGCGATCGGCGCGGCTACCAGATGGACGCGGCGAACCTACGCGAGGCTCTGCGGGAGTGCGAGCTGGACGTCGCCGAGGGTGCCGACGTACTGATGGTGAAGCCCGCTCTGCCGAACCTCGACGTAATCCGGGCGGTGCGAGAGCGCTTCGACCTGCCGCTGGCCGCCTACAACGTGTCCGGCGAGTACGCGATGGTAAAGGCGGCCGCGGCGCGCGGGTGGCTGGACGAGCGCCAGGCGGCGCTCGAGTCGCTGACGGCGATCAAGCGGGCGGGCGCCGACATCATCATCTCGTACTGGACGAAGGAGCTCGCCGGGTGGCTCTGAGAACTCGTAGCGAGCTGTACCGGCGCGCGCGCGCCCTCATCCCGGGCGGGGTCAACTCCCCCGTACGGGCGATGCGGGCAGTGGGGCTCGACGAGCCGATCTTCGCGCGCAGGGCTGAGGGCGCCTACCTGGAGGACGTCGAGGGGAAGCGGTATCTCGATTGGGTGCTCTCGTGGGGCCCCTTGATTTTCGGCCACGCCGACCCGGAGACGGTCGAGGCCGTGATCGAGGCCGCACGCGACGGAACGAGCTTCGGCCTCGCCACCGAGCGAGAGGTGGAGCTGGCCGCTGAGATCGTCGACGCCGTCCCCTCCGTCGAGATGGTGCGGCTCGTGTCGTCCGGGACGGAGGCCGCCATGAGCGCGATCCGGCTGGCTCGGGCGGCCACGCGGCGCGACCGCATCGTCAAGTTCGCAGGCTGCTACCACGGTCACGCCGACCCGCTGCTCGCGAGTGCCGGCTCCGGGCTCGCCACGCTGGGCATCCCGTCCACGCCGGGCGTCCCAGCGGCTGCGACTGCCGACACCGTCGTGTGCCCTTACAACAACATCGACGCCGCCGCCGCGGCGGTCGAGCGGTACGGCGAAGGGCTCGCGTGCATCCTCGTCGAGCCCGTGGCCGGGAACATGGGCGTCGTTCCTCCAGAGCCGGGCTTCCTGGCTGCTCTTCGTGCGCTGTGTGATGCATCGGGCGCTCTGCTCGTCTTCGACGAGGTGATCACGGGGTTCCGGCTTGCCCGGGGCGGCGCGCAGGAGCGCTTCGGCGTGCGGCCGGACCTGACCATTCTCGGCAAGATCGTCGGAGCGGGCCTTCCGCTCGCCGCCTTCGGGGGGCGGGCAGACCTCATGACCGAGCTCGCGCCCGCAGGGTCTGTCTATCAGGCCGGCACGCTCGCCGGAAACCCTCTGGCCACTGCCGCCGGCCTGTCGGTGCTGCGCCGGCTCCGCGAGCCTGAGATCTACGCCCGGCTCGAGCACCGAGGCCGGCGGTTGGAGCTCCTGCTCGCCGAGGCCGTGGCGGGCCATCCCGTCCGCCTGCAGCGCGTGGGGGCGATGGCAACGCTCTTCTTCCACAAGGGTCCGGTGCGCGACTTCCGGGACGCAACGTCGAGCGACACGGAGCGCTACGGGGCTCTGTTCCGGTACCTGCTCGAACGCGGCATCTACGTCGCCCCATCCCAGTTCGAGGCGATGTTCGTGTCGCTCGAGCACGGCGACGCCGAGATCGAGCGCACCGCGGAGGCTGTTGCAGACTTCTTCGCCTCCTGACGTCTGGCGGGTCATCGCCGCCGAGGCGGCGCAGGAGAGCCGGCTGTGGTCGGAGGCCCTGCTCCCGGAGCATCGACGGGCGCACCTGGCCGTCTTCTCGCCGCTCGCGCGGGAGGCGGCTGCGCTCGGCATCGAGACGATCTACGAGGGCTACCTTCTCCACTACGGCCGGCCGCGCCTGTTCGGGCCGCTGAGCGAGGACGTCACGCTGCTCCTCGGTGACTACCTGTATGCCCACGGGCTCGTACGAATCGCCTCGCTCGAGCAGGTCGAGGCCGTGGCGGACCTTGCGGCTCTGATCTCGCTCTGCGGACAGCTTCGCGCCGACGGGAGGCCGGGCGAGGGCCCGGCCTGGGCCGCGACCGCGGCGCTGCTCGGCACAGGCCGTCTGGAAGCGCCTCGCGAGGCGCTTCGCGTCTCCGGCGATGCCCGCCCGCTCTTCGAAGCGGCTGCGTCCGCCGCAGGGCCCGCCGCGGTCAGGCGGGCTCTCGAGGTGCACGCCGGGCGGGTGGGTTAAAGTTCCGCCCGCATGAGCACGGTCGCAGCACTCGGGCTGTTTCTCGCCGCCGCCGATGCGGCCGAGGAGGGCGCGAAGGTGATCCTCGCCATGCTGATCGTCGGCCTCGTGTTCGTCGGGGTCATCGCACTCGGCGAGCTGTCCCGCTGGGCGCGACACCGTCGGCACTGAGGACCTCGGGCTCGGCCGAGTCCGCGACCTCTCGTTCATCCGCCACGGCCCGGCGCCATCGCAAGGTGCGCTGCATGAGCAGGATCGCACCGAGCCCCAGGAGGACGTTCGCAACGATGAGCGTGATGGTCATTCCGACGCTGAAGGAGAGGAGGGCCGTGGCCGGCTCCTTCCCCGAGAAGATGTAGACGATCAGCCCCTGCTCCGTACCGGCGCCCGAGGGCGTGAACGGAAGCACCGTCGCCAGGCTCTGGACGACCTGCACGAGCAGCGCATTCTCGACAGTGGCCGAGATGTGGAAGGCTTTGAGGAAGAAGTAGATCGCCGTAATGCGCAACACCCAGCTGACGGCCTGGCGGACCACGACCTGGCGGAGGTAGCGCCGCGGCTCGCCGAGGATGGCGAAGCCCTGTGCGACCCGCCGTTTGAAGGCGACGACGTGGTGCGACAGCCAGATGCCCCCGATGAGTCCGGCAAGGAACATGACCACGGCGACGACTACGGCTGCCCGCGGGTGTCGGGCGACGATCGACCAGTCGATGGTGGGCAGGTTCGGCAGCACGCCGAGGCCGGGCAGGACCCCCTGTTGAAGCGCCCAGACCAGGAGAGCTGAGGCCACCACCATGTCGAACAGCGTCTCCACGAGCAGCGTCGACGCGAGCGTGGGATAGCTCGCCCCCTCGACGCGCCGTTTGAGCAGGTAGACCTTGACGACGTCGCCGCCACGAGCGGGCATGACCGCATTGACCCCGACTCCTGCGACGTACGCTCCGAAGACGCTGCGGCGCGGCACGCGCGCGGCGGGGTAGGCCCGGGCCACGATCGCCCTCCACGCGCGAGCCCGGATCCAGAGACGAAGGACGTGGCAACCAACCGCGATCAGGAGGTAGTTCCACTGCACCGCCGCGAGCTGCTCGAAGAAGACCTGGACGGCGTCGAAGAATTCGCGCACGACGCCACGGTAGCCCGTCGTACACTCACTGTTCTGCGCGAGCTACCGACCGGCACCGTCACCTTCCTCTTCACCGACATCGAAGGGTCGACGCGTCTCCTCGACGAACTCGGTGACAGCTACGTCGAGGTGCTCGCAGGTCACCGCCGCGTGCTCCGCGA
>JACCTQ010000179.1 GCA_013812265.1 Actinomycetota bacterium | reverse complement strand
AGCGCGTGTTCCTGGACGTCGAGGT
The DNA here is from genome assembly GCA_013812265.1 of Actinomycetota bacterium. Taxonomy (GTDB): domain Bacteria; phylum Actinomycetota; class Thermoleophilia; order Gaiellales; family Gaiellaceae; genus JACCTQ01. The sequence goes on along the minus strand of JACCTQ010000179.1, from coordinate 10,863 downwards.
GCCGGTCTCTTCCGACGGCACGCTGCTCGGCTTCAAGGCGCGGATGATCGACGACTGCGGCGCCTATACCCGCTACGAGCCGCTCGGCTGCATCATCTGGGCACAGGTCACACCCGGCTGCTACCGGTGGCGCCACGTCCGTGTGGACTTCACCCAGGTGTGCACGAACAAGTCGCCGTGCGGCCCGAACCGGGGCTACTCCCGGATGCAGCACCTCTGGTTCACGGAGCGGATCATCGACATCGTCGCGCAGGAGCTCGGCATCAACCCGGTCGAGATCCGCAAACGCAACTACATCCGCGCGGACGAGATGCCGTACGAGACGCCGAACGGCTGCATCTACGACTCGGGCGACTACGCCCGCTGCCTCGACGAGGCGCTGAAGCTGGTCGACTACGACGCGATCGCGGAGAAGCGGCGCGACGCCGAGTCTCGCGGCAAGCTGCTCGGCGTGGGCATCGGCTCGACCCTCGACTCCGGCACGAACAACTTCGGCCAGTCGACGCTCGTGAACCCCGAGCTCCAGTTCTCGGGAAACAACGAGGTCGCGACGGTGAAGCTGGACATCTTCGGCGAGATCGTGGTGACGCTGGGGACGACGCCGCAGGGCCAGAGTCACGAGACGACCGCCGCCCAGGTGGTCGCCGACATCCTCAGGGTCTCACCCGACGACGTGAACGTCCGTGCGGGCCACGACAGCTACTGGAACTCGCACGCCGGTTTCTCGGGCACGTACGCCAGTCAGTTCGCGGTCACGGGGCTCGGCGCCGTCAAGGGAGCGACCGAGCTGCTGGCGGCCCAGATCAAGCAGATCGGCGCGGCGATGCTCGGCGCGGAATCGACCGACGACGTGAAGCTCGACGGTGGCTTCGTCAAGCGCAAGGACAACCTCGAGGCTGCGCTGCCGTTCATGGCCTGCGGCGCGATCGTGAACGCGAACAACGCGATCCTCCCGCTGGAGCTGCGCGAGCTGACGCTCAACTGCCGCTACGTCTACGTCCCGCCCCACCAGATGCCGGACCCCGAGCGCAAGTACGGGAACCTGACGCTGACGTATGCGACCCAGATTCACGCCTGCGTCGTCGAGGTCGATCCGGAGACGGGCGTCTACGAGATCGTCGACTACGGCGCGGTCGACGACTGCGGCGTCCGGATCAATCCGCAGATCGTCGAAGGCCAGGTGCAGGGCGCGACCGCGCAGGCGATCGGGGCGGCGACGCACGAGACGTTCCTCTACGACGTGGACGGCAACCTGCTGACGCCCAACTTCTACGACTACCACGTGCCCCACGCCCTCGACATGCCGCCGCTACGGACGGCGTACGTGGAGTCGCCCTCGCCGTTCACGCCCCTCGGCGCGAAGGGGATGGGCGAGGGAGGCGGCGCCGGGCTCAGCGCGATCGCGTCGGCGCTCCAGGACGCGCTGCGCGGGTCAGGAAGCCCGATCGTCTCGGACAGCTCGAACCCGTACAACACCGTCTGGGAGCTCCTGCGAGATCCCGAGCAGAGCCGGCAGCTCGTCGAGGTCGAGGATCGGTGAAGATCCATGGCGAGCGGAGCTTCGCCGCGCCCCGCGACACCGTCTGGAGCGTGCTCCAGGACCCGGCGCAGATGGCCCAGCTCATGCCCCACGTCGAGAGCTTCGACGTCGAGGACGACCGGCGCTGGAAGGCCAACGTCAAGATCCCGCTCGGGCTCGGCTCGCTGCGCATGTCGATCAACTTCGAGAAGACGGAGGAGCGCGCGCCCGAGTTCTCGCGGCTGCACGCGAAAGGCACGGGCGTCGGCGCGCTCATGAACCTCGACACGCGCTTCAACCTCAGCGAGCGAGGCGGCGCCACCGCGATGGCCTGGGAGGCCGACGTCCGCATCGCCGGGCCCGTCGGCAGCATGGGCCAGCGGGTGCTCCAGCCGATCGTCAACCAGCAGGTGCAGCAGGTGCTGACCGCGCTCGACGAGCAGATCGCGAAGGCGGGCGGCGGCGGCGCGACCCCACCGCAGGGGTCGGACTCGGGCGGCCTCGCCAGAGGCCCGGTTCCGTCGAAGGACGCCGAGACCGAGACCGACCCGGAGACCAAGGACTACGGCCGCCCCGCGGAGACCACCCCCGAGGGCGACCCGGCCGTGGACGCGGGCTCGAGCGGCGCCGAGGAAGGCCTCCACCCGCTGGAAGAGGAGTCGTACTCGGACGAGCGCTAGGCTCAGGAGCGCTTGGCACGCCTGATCCTCGGCTGCGGGAACTTCGGCGGGATCGGTTCCGCGCCGGCCTTCTTCGGGCAGGGCGAGTCGGAGGAGGAGGCGTTCGCCTTGATGGATGCCGCCTGGGGCCAGGGGATCACCGCGTTCGACACGGCGGATGCATACGGCGGCGGCTGCAGCGAGACGTGGATCGGCAGGTGGATGACTTCCAGGGGGCACCGCCCGTCGATCACGACCAAGGTCTTCCACTCGGTCGCCGGCGATCCGGCAGACGAAGGGCTCTCCCGCGAGCGCATCACCCGTCAGATCGACGGCAGCCTCGAGCGGCTGGGCGTCGACCGGGTGGACACGTACATGGCCCACGAGCCGGATCCGGACACGCCGGTCGAGGAGACGATGCGCGCCATAGCCGAGCTACTAGAGGTCGGGAAAGCGGGCGCGATCGGCGCGAGCAACGTCGATCGCGGCTGGCTGGATGAGGCGAGATCCGTCGCGCCTATCGCTGTCGTGCAGAACTCCTACTCGCTCCTCGACCGGGAGGCGCAGGACGAGGTGCTGCCCTCTTGCACCGAGCACGGCATCGCCTTCACAGCCTTCGGGCCGCTCGCCGGAGGCTGGCTGGCCGGCAAGTACCGGCGGGGAAAGCCGCTTCCGGCCGGATCGCGCATGACCCTCCGGCCGGAGCCCTACCGGCATCTCGACGACGACGCCGTCTACCGCGGGCTCGAGCAGCTCGACGAGGCGGCGAGCCGGCGCGGGGTCGACATGCCGACGCTCGCCTTCGCGTGGCTCCTGTCCGATCCGCGCGTGGCAGCCGTCGTCGTGGGCCCGAGGCGCCCGGAGCAGCTCGAGCCCGCCGTCGCGGCGCTCGACTTGCACCTGGCCGAGGGCGAGCGCGATGCACTAGCGTCACTCTTTCCATGAGCCTGCTCGTGCTCGACCAGCAAGAGGTGGAGGAGCTCCTCGACATGGAGGGGTGCATCGAGGCGATGGCCGAGGCGCTGGCCTCCCTCGCCCGCGGCGAGGTGCACGATCCGCTGCGGGTCATCGTCCGGCCCGAGGGCGAGGACACGTTCCTCGGGCTGATGCCGGCGCACCGCGGCGGCAGCGCGCCGCTCTACTCCCTGAAGACGGTGTGCGTCTTCCCGGACAACCCCCAGCGCGGTCTCGACGCGCACCAGGGCACCGTGGCGCTGTTCGACGGGAAGACCGGCGAGACGCGGGCGATCATGAACGCCTCGGCGATCACCGCGATCCGTACGGCTGCCGTGTCGGCGGTGGCGACCCGACTGCTCGCGCGGGAGGACGCCCGAGAGGTCGGAATCCTCGGCGCGGGCGTCCAGGCGAGGTCGCACCTCGAGGCGATGCGGCTCGTACGGGACTTCGAAAGGGTTCGGATCTTCAGTCCCACCGCGGCGCATGCGGAGGCGCTCGCGGCGGAGTCGGGCGCGGACGCGGTCGACAGCGCCGAGAGGGCGGTCCAGGGCGCGGACGTCGTCGTCACGGCAACCAGCTCGGTCGATCCGGTGCTCCGACGCGAATGGCTGAAGGAGGGCGCCCACGTCAATGCCGTCGGCGGCCGGCCGCCGAGAATGCGCGAGCTCGACATCGCAACCGTCGCCGAATCGGCGTTCTACGTCGACCGGCGGGAGTCGGCCGAGAACGAGGCGTTCGACTACCGGGACGCGCTCGAGTCCGGCGCGATCGGGCGCGACCACATCAGGGGGGAGATCGGCGAGGTGCTGATCGGGGCGGCGCAGGGCCGACAGTCGCCGGACGAGCTCACGGTCTTCCGCTCACTCGGCCTAGCCGTCGAGGATCTCGCGGCCGCCGAGTACGTCGTCCGCCGTGCGCGAGAGCGCGGAGTCGGCGTCGAGGTCGAGTTCTGATCCCGATCGAGGACATCCGCGCGGCGCGCGAGACGATCGCCGGGACAGCGGTCCGCACGCCGCTCGTCCGGCTGCACGCGCCGGAGTCGTCGGCGCAGATCTACCTCAAGCTCGAGAATCTGCAACCGATCGGCTCGTTCAAGCTTCGCGGCGCCTACAACGCCGCCCGTCGGGCGGATCCGGACCTGGTCGCCGCCGGGCTCGTCACGGCGAGCGCCGGAAACATGGGCCAGGGAGTTGCCTGGGCCGCCAGGGAGCTCGGCGTTCCCTGCACGGTGACCGCCCCCGACTACGCGCCGGAGACAAAGGTGACCGCGATGGAGCGGCTCGGCGCCCGCGTCGTCAAGGCGCCGTTCGACGAATGGTGGCAAGCGATCGAGGAGTCGCGCGTGGAGGGCGTCGACGGCCTCTTCCTCCACCCGGTCGAGAACGAGCAAGTCATGGCCGGAAACGGCACCATCGGGCTCGAGATCCTCGAAGACCTGCCGGACCCCGACATCGTGCTGATCCCGTTCGGCGGCGGCGGCCTTACCGTCGGGATTGCCAGCGCGATCAAGGCGGAGCGTCCCGAGGCGAAGATCTACGCCGTCGAGCAAGAGACGGCAGCGCCGCTGAACGCGACGGTCGAGGCCGGCTCCATGCAGTCGATCGAGTACCGCCCGTCGTTCGTGGACGGCGCCGGCGCGAAGGCGCTGTTGCCGAAGATGTGGGGGCTCGTCGAGCCACTGATCGACGGCGCGTACCGGGTCTCGCTCGACGAAGTGGCCTCGGCGATCCGCCTCCTCGCAGAGCGCGCGAGGGTGATCGCGGAAGGTGCTGGCGCCCTGGCGCCCGCGGCGGCGCTCTCAGGCCGGGCCGGGTCGGGCAAGATCGTCTGCATCGTCTCCGGCGGGAACATCGACTTCTCCGTCCTGACGGCAATCCTCGGGGGCCGCACGCCGTAGAGATCTGGCGCGAGCGCGGCCACCGTCCTACCATTACGGGCGTGCGGGCGCTAACGCTTCTCGTGGCCGTGTGCTGCTCGGTCCTGCTCGTGCCGGGCGGCGCGGGAACCAGTGCCACCGAGTGCGAGGTAGGGCCTCCGAAGACGGTGAGCCCGACGGGCAGCCGGCTCTGGACGGTCAAGCACAACGGGGCCTTCGTGGCCTCGCCCGCATACGTGAACCCGGACGGCTCGATCTGGCTGAAGGCACCCTGGTGGGCTGCCGGGCCTCCCAGCCGCCCGAAACGTGGTCCGCGCGGTGTCCTCCACATCACGGGCAAGCGCCTGGATCGAGCCGACTTGCCCCTCCGTGCCGAGACTCGTCAGGTCTGGGTCGACGGCTACGGTGGCAGCGGCGTGTGGGCCGTAGTGCTCACCTTCCCGGCGGAAGGCTGCTGGAGCGTCAAGGGCCGGGTGAACCGAACGACTCACACGTTCCGACTGCTCGTGTCGAAAGCCACCTAGGCCAGCAACTCGCGCCTATCCCGCAGCGCCTCGAGCAACGCGTCGATGTCCTCCGCGGTGTTGTAGGCATGCGCCGAGACACGGAGGTTGCTGTCCCGCCCCGAGGTGACGATGCCTCGCTCGTCCAACGCGGCGACCAGTGCGTTCACGTCGGTTGAGCGGATGCAGATCAACGCGCCGTGCCTCTCGCGTTCCCTGGGAGTGACGACCGTGCCGCCGAGCTCGTCCACGCCGGCGATCAGGCGGTCGTTCAGCTCGAGGACGTGCTCGCGCGTCTCGGGGATGCCGATCTCCAGCATCAGCTCGATGCCCGCGATCCCCGCGTAGATCGACGGCACCGGCGGCGTCCCCGACTGAAAGCGCCGCGCCGTGGGGGACGGCGAGTAGTCGTGAATGTCCATGGCGAAGATGTCCTCGTCGGCGAACCACCCCGTCGCCGTCGGCCTGGCCTTCTCGAAAAGCTCCCGGCGGCAGTAGAAGAACGCCAGGCCGGCCGAGCCGAGGAGGTACTTCAGCGTGCCGGCTGCGAGAAAATCGACGTCGAGCTGCTTGGCGTCCAGCGGCATGGAGCCCGCAGTTTGGTAGGCGTCGAGGAGGACGAGGGCGCCACGCTGATGCGCGAGCTCCACGACGGCTTCGACGTCGACCATCGCGCCGGTGCGGTACGAGACGTGCGTAATCGAGACGAGCGCGGTGTCGTCGTCGATCGCAGCGTCGAAGTGCTCCAGAGGAACGGTGCCGTCCGGCCCGACAGGGACGTGGACGACCCGCGCGCCGCGTGACTCCTGCGCGTGCCAGATCTGGCCGACCGTGGGGAACTCGAGATCGGAGACCACGACCTTCGACCGCCGCGCGAACCGCAGCCCGCTCGCCAGAGAGGAGACGGCGGCCGAGAGCGACGTCGTGACGGCGATCTCGTCCGGATCCGCGTTCACGAGTCCCGCAAACGTCGCCCGCGCCGACTCGGTGCGTTCGACCCAGAGGTCCCACGGCGCGCCTTTCTCGTCCCAGTCGCGGAGGTACGCGTCGTACGCCGATCGCACCGAGTCGGAGAGCGCGCCCTGCGAGCAGCTGTTGATGTAGACCAGCCGCTCGAAGATCGGGAACCGGCTACGAATCCGGCTCGGGAGGCTGCTTACCTCGGGCATCTGGCTTGGCTCGGCGGAGCGGGGCTCGGCCCCGCGGGAGGCGAGCCGGCCAGGTGCGCGAGGCTAGCGGCCGAGGTAGGCCTTCCTCAGGTCCTCGTTTCGCAGCAGCGCCTGCGCCGAATCCGCGAGGACGATCCGGCCCGTTTGAAGGACGTAGCCGCGGTCCGCGATCGAAAGCGAGACGTTCGCGTTCTGCTCCACGACGAGCACCGCGACGCCCGCCTCGTGCACCTGCTGGATGATCTCGAAGTTGCGTTCGACGAGAATCGGTGCGAGGCCCATCGAGGGCTCGTCCATCAGGAGGAGCTTCGGACGGGACATCAGTGCCCGTCCCACGGCCACCATCTGCTGCTCGCCGCCGGAGAGCGTTCCCGCCAGCTGCCTGCGGCGATCTTTCAGGATCGGAAAGAGGTCGAAGACCCGCTCCAGCTGCTCGTCGAGACCGCCCTTCTGGAGGTAGGCACCCATCTGGAGATTCTCGAAGACCGTCATCGGCGCGAACAGCCTGCGGTTCTCGGGGACGATCGCCATTCCGCGTGCGATCCGGTAGCTCGTCGTCTTCCCCGTGACGTTCTCACCGTCCAGCTCGACCACCCCGCCGCGGGGCCGCACGAGCCCGAGAATCGTCTTCAGCGTCGTGGACTTGCCCGAGGCGTTGCCGCCGAGCAGGCACACGAGCTCGCCCTTTCCGACCTCGAGCGAGACCTGCTGGAGGATGTGGATCTCGCCGTAGAACGTATCCACGTCGCGCAGCCGGAGAAGGCTCATGCGGCCCCCCGCAACCCCAGGTACGCCTCGATCACGCGGTCGTTCGTCGCCACCTGCTCGAACGAGCCCTCGGCGATCTTGACCCCGTGGTCGAGTGCGATCACGCGGTCGGAGATTCCCTCGACGACGTGCATGTCGTGCTCGATCACGAGAACGGTGTAGCCGCCCTCCGTCCGGAGCCGCCCGATCAGCCCGGTCAGCTCGTGCGTCTCGGCGGGGTTCATCCCCGCCGCGGGCTCGTCGAGCAGGAGGAGCCTCGGGTTCGTCGCCATTGCGCGGGCGATCTCGAGCCGCCTCCGGTTCGCATACGAGAGGTTGTACGCCTGCTGCTGGTGTCGGTAGCCCGCAAGCCGCTGGCCGAAGAAGGCGAGCTTTTCCTCGGCGAGTTGCGCGATCTCCCGCTCTTCGCGGCGGGCGCGCGGCAGGCGGAAGATCGCCTCGACGACCGTCGAGCGCGTGTGCCCGTAGGCCGCCGCCATGACGTTCTCCTTCACCGTCATGTTCAGGAAGAGGCGCAGCGTCTGGAAGGTGCGGGCGATGCCCAGCTGCGTGACCTTGTGCGGCGCGAGACCGACGATGTTGCGGCCCTCGAAGCAAATCTCGCCGGAGTCCGGCCGGTAGATGCCCGTGACGAGGTTGAACACGGTCGTCTTGCCGGCGCCGTTGGGACCGATCAGACTGACGATCTCGCCCTCGTCCACGTGCAGGTTGAGCTTGTCGGCCACCGTCAAGCCGCCGAACGTCTTCGTGACGTCCTTCAGCTCGAACAGCGGCCCCGTCTCGGCCGTCACACGATCTCCACGCGCGGCGTGCCGAGCAGACCCTGCGGCCGGACGGTCATCAGGAAGACGAGCAGCGTGCCGAACAGGATCCAGCGGGCGACGGCCGGCTCCTCCACGAAGCTCGTCTCCCACACGATCGCAGCGAGGTAGACGGTCGGGACGAGCATGGCCGTCCGCCACCAGCCCCGGACCCGGGTGAGAGCGAGGATCGAGACGACGAGCGCGATGTAGGCGATGTTCGCGAAGTGGTCGTGCCCCGCCGGGATGATCACCCAGTCCGAGATCACTCCTGCAAACCGGCCGCCCTCGACGACCGCGCCGGCTGTCCAGGAGGACGAGATCGCCCCGGCGAGCGTGTGCGCGACGAGCCCGAACACGAGCGTGCCGCCCAGCACGGCCGCGAGGCGCCACCAGGGTCGCATGCTCAACACGAGCAGGAGCACGATCACCGCGTAGAACAGGATCCGCGCGTTGTCCTGGGGATTCTCCGGCGCCAGGAACTGGAAGGAGACGTTGATCACGATCGCGCCGATCACGACGCCTGTCAGGCTTCCGATCCCGCCCAGGATCACGACCGCGTAGATCGTGATCAGGATCGGCAGACCGAAGTTCCCGGAGGTGACCGCCGTCAGCACCGCGGCGAACATGCAGCCGGTGAGTCCGGCGATGCCGGCGCCGAACGCGAACGCCATCAGCTTCAGCCGGTTCACCGGGATGCTCATCGCCTCCGCGGCGAGCGGGTCCTCGCGCAAGGCTCGCCACGCTCGACCGGTGCGCGACTCGCTCAGGAAGTGCAGCCCGATCAAGACGAGAAGGACGACGGCAAGGATGAACCAGTACTGCTGGCGCCTCGTCGTCAGCTCGTAGCCGAAGAGGTCGTTCGGGTCGACGTCCGCGATCCCGTTCGGTCCGCCGGTGAGGCCCTTGCCACGCACCGTGGGGTTCGCCGCGTTGACGAAGACGACGAACGCTTGGCCGAAGAAGAGCGTGACGATCGCGAGGTAGTCGCCGAGCAGCCTCCTCGAGGGGATGCCGAGCACCAGGCCGAGGAGCGCCGTGCTGACCACCACGACTGGGATCGAGACGGCCGACGGCCAGTGGATCCCGTACTGCTCGGACGAGAGCAGGGCGTAGAAGTAGGCGCCGAAGCCGAAGAGCGCCACATAGCCGAGATCGAGCAGGCCGGCATAGCCCACGACGACATTGAGGCCGAGGCCGAGCAGAACGTAGATCAGCGTGAAGATCCCGTAGGCGAAGAGATCGCCCCGGCCCATCCACAGCGGCAAGGACGCCGCGACGACCGCGAAGAGGACGAGGAGCGCCCAGGGGGGCACGAGATCGTCGATCCGTCGGGCGAGGCCCGCGATACCGGCGCGCTGTTCCCGCCGGTCCTCGACGTTCGCGACCCACTCGTCCACTCCGACGCGAGGGCGGTCGCGCTCGTCCGGCCGGCCCGGGACCTCGGGGATCTCTCCGCCCGTTCCCATCAGACCTTCTGGATTGCCCGCGTGCCGAGGAGGCCGCTCGGCCGGACGAGCAGGACGAGGATCAGGATCCCGAAAACGGTGAGATCGGACCAGCGGCCGCCGAGGTAGCCTGCGGCGAACGCCTCTGCAAGGCCTACGAGCAGCCCGCCGAGCATCGCGCCCGGAATGCTGCCGATACCGCCGACGACCGCGGCGGTGAAGCCCTTGAGACCGGCGAGGAAGCCCATGAAGTGGAACACCTGGCTGAAGAGCAGTCCGAACATCACGCCGGCCGCGCCGGCCAGGAGCGAGCCGATGAAAAAGGTCGTCGCGATCACCCGGTCGGTGTCGATTCCCATCATCGACGCGGCCTCGCGGTCGTAGGAGGTGGCGCGCATCGCCTTCCCGATCTGCGTCTTTGCGACGAGCACGGTCAGGGCCACCATCAGCCCGACGGTCGTCGACAGGACGATCACCTGGATCAGTTGGACGTTCACGTTCTTGACGACGAACAGCGGGTTGGTCAGAGGCCCAGGCTCGAAGAACTCGGGGTTCTTGGAGCCGAGGACGAACGACTCGTAGCTGCGGAACTGCGCTCCGAAGAGCAGGAGCGCGCTGTTCTGGAGGAAGAAGGACACACCGAGCGCGCTGATCAGCGGGGCGATTCGAGGCGCATCTCGCAGAGGCCTGTACGCAAACCGCTCGATCACCACCCCGAGCAGACCCGAGCCCGCCATCGCGGCAAGGAACATGAGAGCGACGAGCGGTGCGATCGCGATGTTGGGCGAGAGCGGCCCGCCGAGCAGCGTCAGGGCGCCGTAGCCGGCGAACGCTCCGATCATGTAGACGTCGCCGTGGGCGAAGTTGAGCAGCTTGAGGATCCCGTAGACCATCGAGTAGCCCAGCGCGATCAACCCATAGAGGCTGCCCAGGGTGATGCCGTTGACGAGCAACTGGATGAACAGCTCGGCGTTGAAGGCCAGCGGGAGGGCCACGGAACCGAAATGTTCTCAGAACGCGTTTCGGAATGACGCTTCGTCGGCGGGGTGCGCTGGGCGGTGCGAGGCGAAGGACGCAGGGCGCGAGCAGATCAGAAGATCTGGGCGCGCCCGAGGACGCCGCCCTCGTGCCGTCCAGCGCGGCCCGACGGCACAAGGCAGCGTG
>JACCTQ010000176.1 GCA_013812265.1 Actinomycetota bacterium | reverse complement strand
CAGCCGCTCGGTGAGGTGCTGAAGATCGAGGAGGGCTGTCGCCAGACCGTCGCTCACGTCAGGCGGCCACGGAACGTCTTGCGGCTGGGGCCCCGTGGGCGGCCCTAGGTGTACTGACCACAGAGGTGTGAGACACGGCTGATCGGCGGCCGGCCGCCGAGCGAGCTGTGCGGTCGTCTCTGGTTGTACCAGCGGAGGAAGCCGGGCAGAGCTCGGCTGCGGTGCTGGCTGGTTGGGTAGGCGAAGCGGTAAGCCCACTCACGCAACAACGTTTTGATCAACGCCTCCGCTTTGCCGTTCGTCTGCGGCCGATAGGGCCGTGTGAATCGGCGGCGGACGCGGTTGCGGGCGCAGACGAGCCGCCAGGCACGAGAGCGATAGGCGCCGGCATTGTCGGTGAGGACGCGCTCGACGGCGATGCCCTGTTCCCGGTACCAGGCCAGTGCGCGAGTCAGAAAGGCGGCGCACGCTTCGCCGTCTTCGCTCGTGAGGACTTCCCCGTAGGCGAGGCGCGAGTGATCGTCGATGGCAACGTGGAGAAAGTGCCAGCCCGCCCCGGTGCTGCGCCGCTTGCCGTCGGCGAGGATCCGCTTGCCGACATGCCAGAAGCGGTTGAGCCGCTTGGTGTCGACGTGGAGCAGTTCACCCGGCCGTTCGCGCTCATAGCGGACGACCGGGTCACGTTCGGGCTTCGGCAACCGTGAGAGGCCAAGCCGGCGCAGCACCTTGCCGATCGTCGAGGCTGGCCGCTCGAGGATCGCAGCCAGGACGAGCGGTCCCGCCTGCGTGCGCGCCCGAATCGCGGCAATCTCGGCCTCGCACTCGGGCGCAAGTCGCCGCGGCTGCCGCTTCGGCGTCGAGCGGCGCTCGCGCAGCGCTTCCCAACCGCCCTCCTGGTAGCGCCGCCAGAGCCGATAGCCGGTCGCTCTACTCGCCCCGCAAGCGGCCGCGGCCGCCTGCGGGCTCTCACCAACAAGGATCCGCTGCACGATCCGGCAGCGCGACTCAAACGAAAACCGCATCCGCAGCGGCGGGTACGTTGCATCAGACATCCGGGCCTCCTCGGCGAAGCTGGTCTTGGTCGACCACAAGCCTCGCCGGAGGCCCGGACGCAATCAGCCGTCTCGCAGGTGTGTAGTCAGTCCACCTAGAGCCGCTTCACCCCCGTATAGGTGCGGCGGCGATCACCGCTCCGACGGCGTTAGCTCTACTGTCGCGAGCATCCCTTGCCGCACGGTGGTGACGGCTACGCGGCGGCCTCTCGCCCGCTCCACGTCGACGACGGCCTTGTAGCGGCCCGGGACGAGATCGACGAAGCCGAACCAGCCCGAGCCGTCGGTGAGCCGTGACGCGATGAAGGCGTCCGTCTCCGCGTCGTAGAGGTCGATGCGGACCTGGTCGAAGGGCACACCCTCCGGGGTGAGGACTGTGCCGCGGAGGTGTCCCGTCGTTGGGGTCGCCTTCCAGGGCATCCCCGGAACGGCGGCCGGATCGGCGAAGACCGGAGGGGCCAACGAGTCATACTCGCTGGGCTGCGTGAGCGCGCGCGTCAGCTCCTGCCGGCTCGCGTCCCCCGTCCGCGTGTTGGCGTTGGCCAGCGCATCCGGAACGCGGTACGAGTAGCCGACCCAGCCGACGCCGGTGTTTCCGGCCGCGCTCGGGGCCAGCGCCTTGCGGATCTGCGCGACGCTCCCCTCGATGTAGTTCAGATACAGAGCCGAGCCCACGACCGTCTGGCGACGGTACTGGTGGTCCTTGGTGAACGCGTTCCATTCCTCGTACATGCGGAGCTGGTTGTTCGGCTCGGTCGTGAAGTGCTCGCGCTTGTAGTTCATCGGGATGTTCAGGTCGAGGATTCCCTCCTGCATCCAGCCACGCCAGTCCTGGAGGACCTCGGCATACGTACGCGTCGCTTCCCAGCCGCCCGAGCTCTGAGGGCCGTAGCCGTAGGTGATCGTGTCGGCGCTCACGCGGACGCTCGGGTCGATCGCGAACGACTCGAGATAGACGCGCCGCACGATGTTCGTCACCTGGTCGCGCCTCCACTGCATCCATTGCGGGTCGGTGGGCGCGGGGCGATCGTTGCGACCGGTGGCGGCCTGGAAACGTGCGACCGCGACCGGGTTGTAACCCCACGAGGGTGTGTTGAGAGCGAGGTTGAAGTCGGGATAGCGGACGCGATCGAAGTTGATGCCGTCGACGTCGTAGTTCTCCACGATGCTCGTGTACATCGAGGCGATGTAGTCGGCGGCGTCGGGGTGGCCGGGGTCCAGGTAGTAGTCGGCCCCGCCCCGGTTCGCGCCGTCGTAGCGCGTCATGATCCAGTTCTCACGGCCGGTCTTGGCAGGGCCGTGCGTATTGAAGACGTGGCTCGCGTCGGCCGGCGGCGTCAGCTTGTTCCAGATCGCGGTCGTTATGACCCAGGCGTGAACCTCGATTCCCTGGGCGTGCGCCTTCTGGATCAGCGTCTGGAGTGGATCGAACGGAGCCGGTGTCACGCCCACCTGATCCGTGCGCGGCATGATCGCGCGGTTGCAGAAGCAGTCGCCGCGGCGCCCGACCTGCGCCACGATCGCGTTGAGGTTGGCGGCCTTCGTCTCGGCCACCAGCTTGTCTATCTCCGCCTCCGAGTAGAGGCCCGCGCCGAAGGCGTCGACCCAGTAGGCGCGAAACTCACCGGGTGCGGTCGCGGCCGATCCGACCGTGGCTTCCGCGCCGAGCGACGTGGGCGCGCCGTCCGCCTCAGCCACGAGAGCCATCCCCGTCACCACGGCGATCGCGATGACCGTCGACGAGACGATCCAGGCGACTCTCTTGGGGGTCATACGACTCTCCTCTCCGGCCCAGAGGGCTCCGCGACATATGGCTCGCTCTTCCTTCGAAGAGCAAGAGGCGACCCTCGCCGCTGCCGACGACATTATCTTCTTATATAGACTTGTGTCAAGTGGTGCTGCGTTCCTCGCCGCGTTAGGCTCTGTGATACCAAGCGAAGGCGGTCAGGACGTTGAGGAACCCGTTTCGAAGTGAGCAGGAGGCCTACCGCCTGCTGCTGCTCACGATCGGGTACTTCGCCCTCATCGTCACCGCGGCGACGATCGGGGGTGTCTGGGTCGGTACCGGCGTTTTCGTCGTCCTGACCGCTCTTGGGATGTGGTGGTACACCCGGCAGGGCGAGGAAGTCGAGCCGGCTCCTCACGTTCGCCGCGGCGCCGAGAACGAGCGGCGGATTCTCGTGATCGCGAACGAGACAGCGGGCGGAGCCGAGTTGCGCGACGTGCTTCGGAGGCGTGCCGAAGGGGTTCGACAGCGTGTGCTCGTCGTGTGTCCGGCGCTGAACTCACGCTTGCGGCACTGGGCCACGGATGACGCAGCCGCGCAGGCGGCTGCGCAGGAGCGGCTGGACCGAAGTCTCGAAAGCCTCGCGCGCGTCGGTGTGGAAGCGCGCGGCGAGGTGGGCGACGCCGACCCGCTCCAGGCGATCGAAGACGCCGTTCGCAGCTTCGGGCCGGACGAGATCGTGATCTCGACCCATCCGCCCGGACGTTCCCAGTGGCTGGAGAAGCGCATCGTGGAGCGCGCACAGGCCCGTTTCTCCGAGCCGGTCACCCACGTCGTCGTGGATCTCGAGGCCGCGAGCGACGGGGCTGCCTGATCGGCAGACCCGTAGATCCGGAGTTCGTCGAGCGGTACCACCGCCGTGCTCAGAGCGGTCCGTGTTTCATCTGCGAGCTCGCCGCCGGTCTCCGGCCTCACCACCTCGTGTACGAGGACGACACGGCGGTCGCGTTTCTGGACCGATTCCCCACTCTGCGCGGCCACGCGCTCGTAGCGCCCCGCCAGCACCGCGAGCGGGTGGTCGAGGATTTCACGCTGGACGAGTACCTGGCGCTCCAATCGGTGATCCACCGCGTCGGCCGAGCGCTCGCGAACGCCGTACCGACCGAGCGCCTCTACGTGCTCAGCCTCGGCAGCGCGCAGGGTAACCGGCACGTCCACTGGCACCTCGCGCCACTACCGCCAGGCGTGCCCTACTCGGAGCAGCAGCTGGCGGCGCTCGATTGGGAGAAAACCGGGATTCTCGATTCGAGCCAGGATGAGCAGGCTCAGCTCGCCACGCGGATTCGCGAGCTCCTGTAGGCCTCTGTTCCTCTGCTACTTCGCTCCGCCGGCCGCGACGTACTCGGCGAGCTTTCGGATCTGCTTGTCGGTCAACCGATCCTTGAACGCCGGCATGCCGCCTCCGCCATTCCGGATCTGCTGAATCGCCTCCTGCAGAGGCGTCTTCGACTCGTCGAGATTCGGCCCGACCCGGCCCGTGCCGCCGGCTTTTTGCAAGACATGGCAGCCTCCACATCCGGCCGAGGTGAAGATCGACCTGCCGTCCGTTGCCTTCGTGTCACCGCCCTCGCCTCCGCCTGCCGCTCCGCTCCCGGGGCCCGGGCAGGCGGTCTTGTCGGTGCTGCCGGCGCACTGTGCGATGTATGCCGCGACGGCGTCCAGATCGTCACCTTCGGCTAGGTTCGCCGGCATGGCCGGTACGTCTCGGGAGGCGTCGGCGTCGATCGGATACTTGACCTGCTGGCGCACGATCTCGCGGATCGTGCTCTCGGAGAAGCCCTCCTCGCGCCCAGGGCCGAACGATGCGTCCAGATCGGGGCCGATCGTGCCTGC
>JACCTQ010000164.1 GCA_013812265.1 Actinomycetota bacterium | reverse complement strand
CTCTATTCCTACGACATCCACGTACCGCTCGAGGCGAGCTTCACCGGGGCGGATCTCGACCGCTCGCTCGCCGGCGCCCTCCGGCGCTACGGGCTCGAGGAGCGCGTCCATCTCGTCGTCGCCGACTCGCGGACGGTAGAACCGCCGCCCGGGCACTGTGGTCTCGTACTCGTCGACGGCGACCACTCGTACGAGGGTGTTCGCGCCGACTGGGAGCACTGGCGCGGCTTCTTGGCGCCCGGGGGTCACGTGCTCTTCCACGACGCGGTCGACCACGGCGGCTACGGAGCCTTCTGTCCCGGGGTGGTGCAGCTCGTCGCGGAGATCGGGCGGACGGACGGAGAATTCGAGCGACTGCCGGGCGCCGGGTCGATCGCGCGCTTCGCTCGACGTCAGGCCGCCGCCTCGGCGTAGGCCTGCGCCACGAGGTCCGCCGTTTTCTCCCACGTGTAGCCGGCCGCTCGCGACCGGCCTGCCTCGGCCAGCCCGGCGGCCAGCGACGACTCCGAAAGCACACGACTCAGCGCTCCTGCGATCGAGTCGGGATCGCGTGGATCGACGAGAATGCCTGCGTCCTGCGCGAGCTCGGCGGTCGAGGTCTCACCCGAGGTGACGACCGGCGTGCCCTGCGCCATGGCCTCGAGCACCGGGAAGCCGAAGCCCTCGAGCAGGCTCGGGAAACAGAACACCTCGGCGCCCGCATAGAGCGCGCCGAGATCATCCTCGGACACGAAGCCGAGCACTCTTACGCGGTCGCGCACGCGGGGCTCGAGCTCGGCCAGCAAGCGCTCGAGATCCTCGTTCCAGCCCTTCGGCCCCACGAGAACGAGATCGACGTCGTGCTCGAGCTGCCGGAAGGCCTGCATTAGGCCGGGGAGGTTCTTGCGGGGCTCCACCGTTCCGACCCAGAGCACGTAGGGGCTCTCGAGGGCGTGGGCAATGCGCACGCGGGCGACCTCGTCGTGGGTTGCCGGTTCCGCGCGAACGCCCAGCGGGACGTGCCGAAGGCGCGCCTCGTCGAAGCCCGCCGCCCGGCACTGCTCCAGCGTCGCCCGCGAGGAGCACAGCACGAGGTCCGCCTGGGACAGGGTCAGCGACAGCGCCCGGCGGAAGAAGCGGAGCCCGGCGCGGCTGAAATGGGCCGGGTTCGCGACGAAAGCGAGATCGTGGATCGTCGTGACGATGGGAGCCGTTCGCGGCGGCATTGCGATGCCGGTCGCGTGGATGACGTCCACGGGGCCCGTCGCCCGCTCGACGGCGGGCCGGCGCAGGTAGTGCCACGCCTCGTAGAGAGCGATACGCGGGAGCCGGAGGTACCGGGTGTCGACGGGCGGTCGCCATCTGGGCGGCGGCGGCGAGCGGTGCGCCGCCGCGACGCCGACGACTGACAGGTCGGGGCGGGCCGCGAGCGCACGAGCCGTCTCGATTGCAGCGACCGCCGTTCCTCCCGGCACGCGGTGCCAGCACTGCTCGAGAGTCATCGCGGCTCGCATGAACGGCCTACGCCGCGAGCTCGCGGTAAAGGTCCTCGTGCCGGTGGGCGCAGGCGTCCCAGCTGAAGAGCGCAGCTCGCTCCAGGCCTCGGGCTACGTAGCCGCCCGGATCGTCCAGCACGTCGGCGATCGCCGCGGCGATCTCCTCGGGCGCCGTCGGGTCGAACAGGCGGGCGGCGTCGCCGCAGATCTCCGGCAGGGCGCCCGCGGTCGAGGCCGCCACGGGACACCCGGACGCCATCGCCTCGAGCGGCGGCTGGCCGAAGCCTTCGTAGAGGCTCGGGAAGACGAGCGCCGAGGCCCGGCGGTAGAGGTCGGCGAGGTCGTCCGCCGAGACCCGGCCGCGGGCCTCGACGCCCTCGGGCAAAGGCATTCCGTCGTGCCCCGACCCGGTCAGAACGAGCCGCAGCTCCGATCTCTCGGCGCGAAGGAGCGCGAAGGCCCGAAGCAGACGATCGTGGTTCTTGTGTGGCCAGCGGTTGGCGGGATAGACGAGCAAGGGCTCGCGCGCGCCGCCTCCCGGCGTGAAGCGGACGTGATCCACCCCTAGGTGGATCACGCGAATCCGATCGGCGTCGAGGCGCAGCCGTTCCACGAGCGTGTGCTTGACGTGCTCGCTGATCGCCACCACGAGGCGGCTGCGCCGCGCCGTCCAGCCGTAGACGACGCGCCGGTAGGCGAGCTCGGCCCGCGAGAAGAAGCTCGGAAAGTACTCGTGCTGCACGTCGAGCACGGTCGTGGCCGCAGGAGGATCGTCGACGGGCGGCAGCATGACGGTGAGCGGAAAGTGCATCGCGTCGAGCTCGTGAAGCCGCAGATCGCGGCGGATGCGACCGGGGAGCGCGGCGGCGAGACCCATGGCCGCTACGCGCCCCGCCATGCCGTGGCTGGCCCGGTACGAGGAGACGGTCAGCGCCGGGAGGTTCCCGGCCGCATCGGGCGCGATGCTGGGGACGAACACGCGGTACTCCAGCGAGCCGACGCGGTGCAGCGCCCGGGTGAGCTCGCGGGCGTACGTCTCCGAGCCGCCGACCACGCCGGGAACGAGCGTCAGCAGGCTGATCCCGATCACGCCTGCGAGCTTAGTCGGGGGGTCAGGTCTTGCACCGCAACAGAGTTGGC
>JACCTQ010000145.1 GCA_013812265.1 Actinomycetota bacterium | reverse complement strand
AGCCGGGCGACACCGGCAGCCGCGCAGCCCTCGGCCGCCTCCGCGACGGTGAGTCCCGAGTCGCGCGTCCAACCGGCCGCCGCGATCCGCCCCCGGCGTGCGTCGAGCGCCACGATCAGCCGCTCGCCGACAGCCTGCACGAACGCCGTCAGTGCCCCGCGAGTGCCAAATGCGGCGGTACCCACGACGACGCGCTCGGCGCCCGCTTCGAGCACGCGCTTCGCGTCGGCGGGTGAACGGATCCCTCCCGAGGCCTGTATGGCCGTGGGGTGAGCGGCGCTGACAAGGGTCCTGACGAGCTCGGTTCGTAAGCGTCCGGAGCGGGCGCCGTCGAGATCGACGACGTGAATGATCGGTGCCCCCGCGTCCGCGAACCGCCGTGCGAGCGCTACCGGGTCACCGCCTCGCATGACGACGTGGTCGAAGGCTCCCTGTCTGAGACGGACGGCCTCGTCCCCGAGGACGTCGATTGCGGGGATCACGAGGAAGTCCGGGTAGCCCTCAGATAGCATGTTACCATGATACTATGCTGACAGAGAATGGACGACGCGTATCGGAGCGATTGGTGGACGCCCGAGCTCCAGGATCTGCTGGAGACGATCGTGCGCCTGCGCAGCCCCGAGGAGGCGAGACGGTTCTTCCGCGACCTGTGCACTCCGTCGGAGCTGGAGGCGATGGCTCACCGGTGGGAGGTCGTGAAGCTCCTGGAAGAAGGCCTTCCATACCTAGAGATCGCCCAGCGGGCGCAGGCATCGACGGCGACGGTGACCCGCGTCGCCCATTGGCTACGCCGGGGCGAGGGCGGCTACCGGCTGGCACTCGACCGGCGCAAGCGGCGGCCGGCACCGAGCGCCTGACGATCGCGATCCCGGCCAGGGGCCGACTGCGCGAGCCGTCGGTCGCGTTGCTCGCCGATGCGGGCCTCGGGCCCGAGGTGCCGGGTGAGCGCGCGCTCGCGTTCCCCTGCCGCAACGCGCCCGTGGACGTCCTGCTCGTCAGGGCAGCTGATGTTCCGGAGTACGTCCAGGACGGCGTCGTCGATTGCGGCATCACGGGCGCAGACCTGGTCTGTGAGCGGGGGGCGAAGATCGACGAGCTGCTCCGACTCGGGTTCGGGAGCTGCACTCTCGAAGCCGCTGTCCCGGAGGAGGCTTCCATCGGCACCCTTGCCGGTCTCGACGGCCTGCGCGTGGCTACCGTGTATCCGCGGCTCGCCCGCCGGTTGCTGGGCGAGATCGGCCTCGAGTGCGAGCTCATACAGGTGACAGGTGCCGTAGAGGTCGCGCCGCGGCTGGGACTCGCGGACGCGATCGTCGACCTCGTCTCGAGCGGTAACACGCTGCGTACGAACGGGCTGCGGTCGCTCGGCGCTCTCTTCTCGTCCCAGGCCGTCCTCGTGGGGCGTCCGGGCGGCGCAGCCGGGGCGCGCCGGCTCGCGGGCATCCTCCGCAGCGTCGTCGAGGCGCGAGGCGCCCGGTACCTGATGTTGAACGCGCCCGAGGGTGCGATCGAGGCTATCGCCGAGCTCGTGCCGGGCTCGCGTGCTCCGAGCGTGATTCCGCTCGCAGAGCCGGGCATGGTAGCGCTGCACGTCCTCGTTCCGGCCGTCGACGTCTGGCGCCTGCTTCCCCGTCTCGAAGCGGTGGGCGCGTCGTCGATCCTGATCGTCCCCGTTGAGCGGATGCTCGCATGAACGGTTCTCGTGCGTTCGGAGCAGGGCGCGAGAGCCCCGGTTCGAGTGACATCGCGAGCATCGTCGACGACGTCCGCGAGCGAGGCGACGAAGCCGTGCGGGAATGGGCACTGAGGCTCGACGAGGTCGAGCCGCGACGCGCCGAGGCGGACGGCGGCATTCCACGCGAAGCGCTACTCGCTCTCGCCGAGGCGGTGCGCCGCTGGCACGAGTGTCAGCGGCCGGCCGACATCAGGCTCGAGATGCGCAGCGGCGTGGAGCTGGAGCGGCGATGGATGCCGCTCGACTCGGTGGGGATCTACGTGCCGCGCAGGCTCGTGTCCACGCTTGTCATGTGCGCCGTCCCCGCGCAGGTCGCCGGGGTCGAGCAGATCGTGATCGTGACCCCGCCCGACGGGTCGGGCGCCGTTGCGGCTGCGGCGGAGCTGCTGGGACTCTCCGACGTTTGGGCCCTCGGCGGCCCACACGCGATCGGCTGGCTCGCCTACGTCCGGCGAGTGGCGAAGATCGTCGGACCGGGGAGTGTCCATGTCAACGAGGCCAAGCTGCTCGTCTCGCGAGACGTGGCGATCGACCTTCCGGCTGGCCCCTCCGAGGTCGTCGTGCTTGCCGGCGCCGGCGCCGATCGCAGAATTGCGGAACTCGAGCTTGCGGCCCAGGCCGAGCACGGGCCAGACACCGTCTGCCGCCTCGTCGAGGCGAACGGAAATCTCGAGGCGGCCCTCGCAAAGGTCGAGGCGATGGCGCCCGAGCACCTCGTCTTGCTCGGAGAGGAGGCGGAGGCGCTCGCGCCCCGGATCCGGAATGCAGGGTCGGTATTCGTCGGCCTCTCGTCGGCGGTGGCCGCCGGTGACTACGCGACCGGCGCGAATCATGTCCTGCCCACGGGAGGATGGGCGCGGTCGGTGGGAGGGCTCGGGCTGGAGGCGTTTCTCAAGCCGCTGACCGTTCAGCACCTGACGCCGGCCGGTCTCTCGGCGCTTCGACCGGTCGTCGAGGCGCTCGCAGAGGTGGAGCGCATGCCGGCGCATGCGGAGTCCGTTCGGCGATGAGAGCGCTGGCCTCCGGCTTCGGCGCCTATGCCTGGGCCCCGTCGACCGACGAGCTCGCCGGTATCGCCGGTCTCGACCCTGCCGCGATCATCCGCTTCGACGCCAACGTCCCACCACTGCCGCCGGCCTCGGCGCGGCCGTCGACCATCGCGGGGGCACTCGCCGCGGCGAACACCTACGCGCACGGCGGCTACCCGAAGCTCGTCCGCGCAATCGCCGGCTATGCCGGAGTCGGGCCCGAGAACGTCGTCCTCGGCGCGGGTGCGGACGACCTCATCCTGCTCTGTGCCCGCTCCTACGCGGGACCCGGCGACCGGGTGGCGATCGCCGAGGAGCCGACGTATCCGCTCTACCGCATCGCGGCCAACCTCGCCGGAGCCGACGTGGGGGACGAGGCGCCCGCCGTCACGTTCTGCTGCCGCCCGAACAACCCCACCGGGGCGCTCGGGGAGCTGCCACAGGCCCGACCGCTGGTGGTCGACGAGGCCTACTTCGAGTACGCCGGTGAGACCGCGGCCGGTCTGATCGACGAGGACGTCGTCGTCCTGCGCACCTTCTCGAAGGCATTCGGGCTCGCCGGGGCACGCGTCGGATACGCCCTGGCCGACCGTCAGACGGCCGCCGAGCTGAACCGCCGCCAGGCGCCGCTGCCGGTGTCGGGGCTGTCGGCAGAGCTCGCGCTGGCGGCGCTGTCCGACCCTCCCGACGTGGCGCCCATGCTCGAGGAGCGGCAGCGCGTGGAGTCCGCTCTGCGCACGCTCGGCCTCGCGGCGCTTCCCTCGCGGGCGAACTTTCTCTTCGTGCCAATCGACGAACCCGACGTCGTGGCCGCGGCACTGTTGCGCTCCGGCGTCGTCGTGCGCGCCTTCCCGGACGGAATCCGTTTCAGCGTTCGCGACCGTGAGGACGACGACCTGCTGCTCGAGGCGCTGGCCCACGCCCTCGAGCGGCCGGCGCCGGTCGCGGCCGCGGGAGCGCGGCGGGTGCGGCGGCAACGTGTGACGGCCGAGACGCGGATTCTCGTCCGCCTCGCGCTCGACGGCGCCGGTCGAATCCACGTCGCCACCGGAGCGGGCCTCTACGACCACCTGCTCGAGCAACTCGCCTTCCACGCCGGCTTCGATCTCGTGCTCGAGGGCCTCGGCGACCTCGAGACCGGCAACCACCATACGGCCGAGGATGCGGCGCTCGCGCTCGGCGAGGCGCTCGACGCCGCTCTCGGCGACCGCCGCGGCATCGCGCGCTACGGCGATGCAGTCGTTCCCATGGACGACGCCCTCGCGCGCGCCGCTCTCGACCTCGGTGGCCGCGCCTGGGCGGAGCTCCGCCTGGAACGAGACCCGGGGGTCGCGGGCCACATGCTCCAGAGCCTCGCGCAGGCCGGCCGCTTCGGCGTGCACGTCGAGGCGAGTGGGCGTGACGCCCACCACGTCGCGGAAGCGGCGTTCAAGGCCGTGGGGCGCGCGCTCCGCGTGGCTGTGAGGGCGGAGGGAAACGGGATTCCGTCCACCAAGGGACGGCTGTGACGGCCGGGCGGAGGAAACGAGTCTCCATCTGCGACTACGGGGCCGGCAACGTCCGTTCGGTCGCCGTCGCCTTCCGGCGGCTCGGCGTGGAGGTCGTCGACGACCCGCTCGGCGCCGACCTCTGCGTTCTCCCCGGGGTCGGCTCCGCCTCGAGCGCGATGGCCGGCTTGCGTCAGCGCGGACTGGACGAAGCTCTGCGCGAGCGGTTCCAGCTGGGCCGGCCCATGCTCGGGATCTGCCTCGGCCTCCAGCTCGCGCTGGACGAGTCGGAGGAAGACGGCGGCGTCCCGGGGCTCGGGCTCCTTCCCGGCCGGGCCGTCCGTCTCCGCGGCGGCCGCGTGCCGCGAATCGGCTGGTCCACCGTCGAGCCCGGAGGCGACGCCTTCTACTTCGCCCACTCCTACGCCGCCCTGACCCCGGCCGCGACCGCCCACTCCGAGGGCGTCGTCGCAGAGGCGCGCCTGAGGAGTTTCGTAGGCGTTCAGTTCCACCCCGAGAAGAGCGGCGCGGCCGGTGCCCGCTTTCTGGAGCGATGCCTCTCCCACGCCTGATCCCCTGCCTCGACGTCGATCACGGCCGCGTGGTCAAGGGCGTCCGCTTCGCGGCCCTGCGCGATGTCGGCGACCCGGGCGAGCTGGGCGCCGCGTACTCGGACGCCGGCGCCGACGAGCTCGTGTTCCTCGACGTGTCGGCGACGACGGAGGGTAGGCCGCTTCTCCTCGACCTCGTCGCCCGGGTTGCCGACCGGCTGGCGATTCCCTTCACCGTCGGCGGCGGCATCCGCACGGTCGCGGACGCGGCGGCGCTGCTTCGCGCCGGCGCCGACAAGGTCGCTGTCAACACGGCGGCGCTCGAACGGCCCGCGCTCATCGGCGAGCTGGCGGCCGCGCTCGGGTCACAGGCAGTCGTGCTCGCGATCGACGCGTCCGGCGGCGAGGTGCACGCGCGGGCGGGCACAAAGCCGACGGGACGACGAGCGACCGACTGGGCGCGGGAGGGCGAAGCCGCAGGAGCAGGCGAGATCCTGCTCACCTCGATCGACGCCGACGGAACCCGGGAGGGCTATGACCTTGCGCTCACGGCAGCTGTCGCGGACGTTGTCTCCGTGCCTGTCATCGCATCCGGGGGCGCCGGCGAGGCGAGCCACATCGCCGCCGTGCTCGAGCTCGCCCAGGCGGCGCTCCTCGCCTCGATCGTCCACGAGAGCCCGGCCCGGCTCGGCGCGCTCCGCGCGGAGCTTCTGAGCCGGGGGGTGCTGCTTCGCGATGCCGCCTGACCTGCGCCCGGCAATCGTCCAGGACGTCGGCACGGGCCGGGTGCTCATGCTCGCCTGGATGGACCACGAAGCCGAGCGTCTGACACGCGAGACCGGAGAGGCGCACTTCTTCAGCCGCTCGCGCGGCCGCCTCTGGCGGAAGGGCGAGACCTCCGGGAACACGCTCGCCGTCGAGGAGCTGCGCGACGACTGTGACGGCGACGCGCTCCTCCTGCGGGTGGTTCCGGCCGGGCCGGCGTGCCACACGGGCTCCGAATCGTGCTTCGCGCCCTGGCTCTGGCATCGCGTCTGCGAGCGGGCACGTGAGCGGCCGCCGGGCTCGTACGTCGCCTCACTCCTGGAAGCGGGGCCGGGCGCCTGTGCCCGCAAGGTCGGTGAGGAGGGGCTCGAGGCGGCACTCGCAGCCGCGTCCGAGAGAGACGAGCGAGTCATCTCGGAGCTGGCCGATCTGAGGTTCGCGAGCTATGTGCTGCTCGCGGCCAGAGGGCTTGACCTCGGCGCGGTCGAGCGCGAGCTTCAGGAGAGAGCGCGTCCTCGGAGCGCATGAGCTTCGTCTGCGCTGCCGGCGTCCACGGGAGCGGGCGGTGATGCACGCCACCAGTTGCCAGGCGATGAGACGCGGTTTGGCCGGCTAGGATCGCCGGCTGGCCGGTGCCTTGCTCAGTCGCTTGGAGCCGTGGCACTGGGACGTCTTCAGCACCTTC
>JACCTQ010000132.1 GCA_013812265.1 Actinomycetota bacterium | reverse complement strand
CAGTCCGAGTCCGCGACGGAGCGTCGGCGCATTGCGTGCGTTCGGGTCGGCCATGATCCGAGCCTCATCCTGCCGGCCGCGACGCCGGTCGGCAAGGAGTCGCTACCCGGAAACGCCTGGCGCGCTGTCTCGGAATGCCGGCGACAGTGGAACGTCGAACTCGAACGTCCAGTCCCCTCGCCGCTGCTCGTCTTCGGCGGTCATCACGCTCCTGACCTCGAGGATGAACGGGCCACGAGGCACGATGCCGGTCGGGACACGGAAGCCAAAGAGGGTCGCCGACACCCCACCAACAGCTTGCCTCCCGGCGCCCGTGCCGCCGTCCATGACAACTCCGTTGGCGTCGATGACCCGCAGGCCGGCTGGGTCTGCCCCGGGCTCCGACGCGGGCGTGACCGTCAGAGCCACCCACACCCGCTCCGGATCCACGGCGGCCCGCTCGAGGACGATCGTGTAGCCCGAGTCGGTGGTCGATAGACCGATCACGGTGGCTCGATCCCACACGTCTTCGAGTAGCGGCGCGCCGCCGATCAGTTGGGCAAACAGCGTTCCGCCCGCGGCGACGCTCCCGGTCAGCAGCACCACGGCGCCGAGCCCGATCAGCAGTCGCCGGGCGGACCTCGAAGCGCTCCAGAAGCGAGGGCCGCGAACCAGGCGGCGTTCCGCCTCCGACGCGATCGCGGCCTGGAGCCGGCCGTCGATGACGATCCGGCTCTGAGCAGGAACGGCGATCGCAAAGCTCCGTGCGAGGGTGGCGTCGAACTGCGGATCAGTCGTCTCCGGCGTCATTGCGCGTTGCCTCCTTCAGGGTGGCGAGTGAGCGGGTGAGGAGTTTCTTGGTCGCCGCCTCGCTCTTGCCGATGACCGCGGCGATCTGGCGGCTCGAAAGGCCACCGGCGAAGCGGAGTGCCAGCGCGTCGCGCTGGACCTCCGGAAGTCGTGCCACGAGCGCCAGGACCTGCCGTTGCTCGTCTGCGGCAATGGCCGTGTCCTCGAGGGACGTGCCCGGTGCAGCCAGCCCTGCGACCTCGTCCAGGTTCAGGAAGCGGTTGTGCTGTCGCCGGCCGGCGTCGATGAAGGCGTTGCGGGCGATGCGGAGGAGCCAGGGGCCGAAGCCCGACCCACCCGTCCGATAGCGGTCGATGTGGCGCAGCGCGCGCTCGAAGGTCAGCGCGGTCAGCTCGGTCGCGTCGTCATCGCTGGCGCCTCGAGCCCGCAGATACCGATAGACGTGGTCGATGTGGCGCTCGTAGAGGGGGGCGAACGCCCGGGCGTCCGCGCGCGCCTCCGCGACGAGCGCGTCGTCCAGGGGCGAATCGCCAAGATCGAGAGGCTCTGCGATGGGTTGACTGATCTCCACTTGACCTCCAGGCATCGCGGGTTGCGCGACCGTCACATGGAGAACGCGCGAGGTCCCGCGCCGGGGACATTGGCGTCACGCCAACCGGAAACCGCAGCTCGACGTCAGTCCGGTGGCCGGCTGGCATCCCGCGGGGGCAGCGTCGCACCATCGAGGAGGCGGCGGTCACCGACCGGTTCGACAAGCCGGATCAGCCACGGAACGGCGATGTTTCCGGTGCAGTCGGCGCCGCCCGGAAACTCCCGGATCGGAACGATGATCGTGATCTCCAACCCAGCGTAGAAGACGACGGGCTCAAGGATCCGCTCGCGCGGATCCTGTCCGCCGGCGCAGGCCCGCTCCTGGACGAGAGCGTGGATGAGCTTGTCCTCGGGCGTCGGGAACGGGAACTTTGGGTCGAGCCACCAGTTCCCGGCGACCACGTCCTCGGGAAGGGCAAGCTGGAGTTGGCACTGCCCGGCCACGTCGAGCTCCCATCGGCCGCCTCGCTCGCCGAAACCCACCTGGAGCCACGGCATGTGGGCCGGTCCGGCGGCCATGAACAGCACCGTGTCGGGCGTCTCGTGGACTCGCCACCAGCCCGTGTCGGGAAACTCGTCCGGCTCGTGCGGCAGCTGGAGGAACGCCCTGAGCGCTGCGGCCGCGGCGTCCGGCCCGGACTCGGCACCCGGGGCGCCCGACAGGGTCGCGGGAGCGAACGTGGCCGTTTCGTCGCCGCAGCTCAGGGCGGGATCCTGGAAGACAACCGGCGGGACCGTCAGCAAGGGCGAAGCAGAAGGCGAAGCGGGAGGCGACGCGGTGCTCTCCGGCGGGAGCGACCCAGCGCCGGTCGGCTCGAAGGAAGCGGACGGGGATGGGGACGGCGAGCGCGACGGGGATGGCGGGAGGAAGGCCTGGCTCTGGC
The DNA here is from genome assembly GCA_013812265.1 of Actinomycetota bacterium. Lineage (GTDB taxonomy): Bacteria > Actinomycetota > Thermoleophilia > Gaiellales > Gaiellaceae > JACCTQ01. The sequence goes on along the minus strand of JACCTQ010000132.1, from coordinate 2,459 downwards.
ATCCCGCCATGACCACCGTGAGCAACGCGATTCGACCGATCAAACCGAGCGATCGCCCAGCCACGGAAGGACCTACACCTCGCTCGGGTGCGTTCGGGCAGGAATTCTTGGGCGCTCGCCGACTTCCTCGCTGGCGGCTCGTGCTTCGTTCTCGGCCAACCGAACCTTGACGATCTTCGTCACGATGGCGGTCGGGATCGGCGTGTCTGCCGGGAATCGGATGGTCCCTTTGCCCGCCAGGTAGGGCGTCAGCGCCTCCCCGAGGGCCTCGATGACCGCCTCGCTCGCGGGAAAAAGGCTGTAGTGGTTCTTGAATGCGGCGAAGGAGACGAGGAATTGGCCGTGAGTCCTGAACGCCGGCATCAGGTAGGAGATCGTTTCGGTGGCCTCTGGCGCGGCGGCCCTGACCGTCTGCCGGAGATGTTCCACGGCAGCCCGCCGCTCGGGCGGCAGAGCGGCCATGTACTCGTCGACGGTGGTCGGAGCGGCCACGTGCGTCTCCTTAGTACCGCGATTCGCAAATCCCGCAACGTATGGCTTCACGCCGCCGCCGTCCAAGCGTGCAGGGCGGCGAGGACGCGCCGGAGATCGTGGCGGGTGAACCGCCACTCGAACGGCGTGGCGATCGCGCTGTAGCGCTCACCGAACGCGAGCAGGGCAGCTTCGAGCTCGGTCGCCGAGGACCACTGGTTGGGGTCGAGGACCTTGCGCTGGACGACGCTGAAGTAGAGCTCGACCTGGTTGAGCCAGGACGCGTGGATGGGGGTGTGGGCGACGCGGATGGCCGGCCACCGTTCGCGCAGGCGGACCTCGGTCTTGGGCCCGCGATGACTGCTGCCGTTGTCGACGACCCAGAACACGCGCCGGGCCGCCGCGTACGGCTCGACGCTCATGACCTGCTCGACGAGCCGCTCGAACGGCTCGATTCCGGTCGTCGGCTCGCACCGGCCGAAGACCTGCGCCCGCCGGACATCCCAGGCGGCGAGGTAGGCGAGCGATCCGGCCCGCTTGTACTCGTGCTCGACCCGGCCCGCCCGACCGGGAGCGGGTGGCGTGCCCGGGTGGATCCGCGCTCTGGCCTGGATGCTTGTCTTCTCGTCGGCGCACACAACGTGCTCGTCCGCTCGCAGCGGCCGGCCCTCGAAACGACCGGCGTAGAGGTCGAGGATCGGGCCGGCCTTCGCCTCGAAGTCCGGATCGCGCGGGAAGATCCAGCTCCGATAGCGCCATGGTCGAAGGGCGTCCTCGGACAGCCAGCGCCAGACGGTCGTCGTGCTGATCGCCTCGACGATGTCGCGAGCGACCGCGACCCGGGCGATCTCGGCGCTCGACAGGCGCGCGAGCGGCAGGTCGAGCTCAGCCGGTCGGGCGCAGGCGAGGGCCTTGATCTCGACCACCACCCGAGGGGGGAAAGGCCCGCGGCCGGCCGCTCCGCGGACGATCGAGGAGGCCCGCGTCGCCCTCCAGGAAGTAGCGTTTCCGCCAGCGGCTCACGGTCTCGCGGAACGTTCCCAGGCGCTCGGCGACCTCGTCGTTGCGCAGGCCGCTCGCGGCGAGCAGCACGATCTGGGCCCGGAAGACCTCGCGTCTGGTGGCCGTCTGGCGCCGGACCCGGCGCTCGAGACGCTCACGCTCGAGCGGGGAGAGTTCGATCCGGTAGGGGCTCCGTCTCGACACCACGCCCTCCTTTCGGGGAGAGCGTAGCTGCGAGACTTACGTAATGCAACTTGCGAACAGGAGTACTTAGTGATCTTCCCCGGTGGAGATGAGACTCCCTCAAGCGGCCAGGATCCCGTCGAGTAGATCAGCGACGTCGGTGAGGCTGGGCACGCTTCCGAAGCCCCGGTCGGTGAAGGGCGTGCCATCGAACCGTTCGGCGGGGGTCTGCCAGTCGAGCTCGCCGTGGAGCCGGTGGTAGTTGTAGTAGCCAGCGTAGGCGGTGACGGCGGCCTCGGCCGCGGCCAGATCGACGAGCTGCTGACGGTCGAGGACCTCGGCCTGGAGGGTCGCCCAGAAGGCCTCCACCTTGCCGTTCGTCCAGGGCGTGTCGATCTGGGTCCGGATGTGGCGGATGCGCAGGTCGGCGAGGCTGCGCTGGAAGCGGCTGAGCATCGTCCGGACGATCGCCACGAACGGTGTCCCGTTGTCGGTCATTAGCTCGTGCGGGATGCCGCACAGCTCGATTGCCTCCTCGAGCAGGGCGAGGACCCAGATCGCCTCCTTGGTCGGCACGGCCCGGATGCCGAGCAGGAACCGGCTGTGGTCGTCGACCAGGGCGACGAAGTGACAGGTCCGGGCTCGGCCGCTCGCGCCGAGCAGGTAGAACGGGCCCTTGAGGTCGATGTGCCACAGCTCGTTCACGGCGGCTCGCTCATAGCGCGGGCCGGGTGTCCGGACATAGCTCGGCCGGTGCGTGCCGTGGCGGGCGAGGAGCCGGTCGACCTGGCCGTGACCGAGGG
>JACCTQ010000117.1 GCA_013812265.1 Actinomycetota bacterium | reverse complement strand
CCTCACGTCACCCTCGGCCGCCCGCGCGTTCGCCGCGCTTGGCGTCGCCATTCCCGCGGTCTCCATAGGGCCTCAGACCACCGCGGCCGCCACCGCGTCGGGAACCCACATTGTCGCGGAAGCCAAGACGCACGACGTTGCCGGCGTGGTCGCGGCGATCGAGGCACGAGCCTCCGACGATTAATCCGCTTCCGCCCTAGACTGCCGCCCGCATGTTCATCACCTTCCTGAGCGACTTCGGCCTGCAGGACGAATACGTCGGTAGCTGCCACGGCGTGATCAAGCAGATCGCGCCCGAGGTGCAGGTGATCGACATCACGCACGGGATCGCGCCCCAGGCGGTGCTCCGCGGCGCGCTCGTGCTCGCGAATACGCTTTCGTACATGCCCGTAGGCGTCCACCTCGCCGTGGTGGATCCCGGCGTCGGGAGCCAGCGCCGCGCGCTGGCGATCCGGGCACGCGAGGGCCGGTTGTTCGTGGGTCCGGACAACGGCCTGTTGCTGCCCGCAACCGACCAGGCGGGTGGCGTGGACGCAGTGCACGAGCTAGCGAATTCCGACTTCGCCCTGGCGTCGGTGTCGCGGACGTTCCACGGTCGTGACCTGTTCGCGCCCGCGGCCGCGCATCTCGCGCGCGGCGTTCCGATCCAGAGCCTAGGTCCACCGGTGGATCCGGGGGCGCTCGTCCACGTCGAGGTGCCGGCTCCCTCGGTGGCGCCCACGTTGATCCGCGCGACGGTTCTCGACATCGATCGCTTCGGAAACATCCAGCTCAATCTCAACCGAGGGCATCTGCTGGAGCAGGGAATTACCCCCGGCACGCAGGTCGAGGTCGAGCACCTGGGGGAGCGCTACTACGCAGTGGCCGCACGCACCTTCGCAGACGCGCGCGCAGGCGACCTGATCCTCTACGAAGACTCGTACCGCTGGATCTCGATCGCGATCAGCGCGGGGAACGCCGGCGAGCTGTTCGCCGTGGCGCCCGGGCAAGAGCTCTGTATACACCCACCGGGTCCTTGAGCCTGAAGTCGCGATACCTGCCTGTGCTCGACCGGAAGTTCGCAAGACTCGTGACGAACGCGGTCGTGCGCCAACCCGCGTTGTGGCGCGTCCTGCGGGGGCCGATGCGGCGGCAGTTCCACCGGCTCGCGCCGGTCTGGGACGACGCCCGCGATCCTGACCATCTGGCCTCCTACGAAGCGGCACTCGCCGCCGTGACATCCCCGCCCCGGCGGGCCCTCGACCTGGGTACCGGCACGGGCGCGGGAGCGCTGGCGATCGCGAGGCACTTCACGGAGGCGGAGGTGATCGGCGCCGACCTCGCCGACGGAATGCTGGTCGAGGCCCGTCGCAAGCTGCCTCGAGACCTGGCCGCGCGAGTGACATTCGAGCAGGCGGACGCGGCGGCGTTGCCGTATCCAGACCGCGCCTTCGATCTGGTCGGCCTCGCCAACATGATCCCCTTCTTCGACGAGCTGGCGCGCGTCGTCGATGACGGCGGCTACGTGCTCTTCGGCTTCTCGGGTAGCGCCGAGACGCCGATCTACGTGCCGTTCGAGCTGCTCCGCTCGGAGCTCGCCCGGCGCGGTTTCACGCACTTTGCAGACTTTGCCGCCGGCCGTGGAACGGCGCTGCTTGCGCAAAAGGAGAAACCAGATTAGCGTCAGTCGCAACGAGGAGTTCCCGGCGCGGTCGCACCGGCCGGAACCCTCTGGCCAGACGCCCTTGTCGGGCGTCTGGCGCTTTTTAGGGCGAGTCAGCGCGTCGTGCGCGCTGGAAGAAGTTCTAAAGCGTCACCAGGGTTTGCGCAGGTCCTTGAACATGGGGAAGTGCCGGATGTTCAGGGTGGCGAGCGTTGCGCCGTTCAGCTCGGCGGTCGCGCCGACGGCGTAGTCAACGAGATCAATCCCCGGATGAGAGCGGCGGAACTGCCGCAGCTGCTCTCCCGCCCGTCGCGCAACAGCGTCTGTGACGGGAAGCAGCGTGAGCACGCCGAGGAGCGACGCGACTTGCTGGCGCTCGCCGCTGCGCATGCCGCCCTCCAGCTCGATGCGGGTCAAGACGCTCGCGAGACGCTCGCGAGTGGGAACCGATTGCAGCAGGCTTGTTGCTCGCGGTTCGCCCCGGAGGTGCTCGACCAGGACCGAGGTGTCGAAGAGCGTTTTCACAGGCCGGCAGCGCGGAGTCGCTCTGCAGCTGATCGACCACGCAGGGCGCGCTGCCACTCGAGCCAGCCCGGATAGTCGGCACAGATTCCCGCGGTGGACTGGATGACCGCGTGCGCCTCGGCCTCTGGGTTGCCTGTGTCGAGGGCACGATCGAGGATCCGCCGGATCGCCTCCGCCTTCGAGATTCGCTCGTCGCCCGCGAGCTGCGCGAGCCGGTTGTCCTGGTCCTCGGTGATATAGATCTGCGTGCGCTTCATATGGCAGCATTATACATCATGATGGGTGGAGCTTCGTGTGCTGGTCGACAAGTTCGCCTCGGCGCCAGAGCAGAATGCGAATCTGAAAGAGGGCCCCTGCTCCCCCCAGGATTCTGAGCAGAGGTAGAAACTGGTCGCCCGCCATCCCCGGCAGCTTGGGAGGCGAGATCCGAACCGCCGATCAGAAGGAGGTGGAGCTTGACCCACGGTGTCGCTTGGAAAGGAAGCTGTAGAGGTAGCCGGAGGCGTGCTTGTAATCGAAGTTACGCAGTGCTAGCGTCGCG
>JACCTQ010000116.1 GCA_013812265.1 Actinomycetota bacterium | reverse complement strand
CGCAGCTCGGCCGCTTCGAGCTCGACGAGGCCCTGCTGGTCGAGATACTCGAGCGCGGCGACGATCCGGCCGCGTTCCTCACCGAGCGCCGCCGCCGCATCGTCGGGGGCGAGACTGATCCAGGTGCGGCCGGCCTTGCTGCTTTCGATCAGGCGGCGCAGGAAGCCCGCACGGGCCTCGTCGAAGCGGCCGAAGACTTCTTCGAACGATCCGTCCGTCGTACGGAGCCGGTAGCCCGCGTAGAACGGAGTTCCCTGTCTGAGCACGCCATCGAGCTCGAGGTAGGTGAGGGCAGTCCTGAGCACGAGCGGGCGCAGGTCGTGCCGCACGGAGAGCTCGTACTCGGAGACTGCGAACTCAGTGCCCACAGGATGCTGCAGTACATCCGCCAGCAGGCCGGTGAGCGCCTCCCGCGTCGGCGTGTCGCCGAAGGCGAAGTTCTCGAGCGTGGGCACGTCGTCGGGGCACGCGAACAGCTCGCAGATGCTCTCATCGCCGTCGCGTCCTGCCCGCCCGATCTCCTGCGAGTAGGACTCGAGCCCCTTCGGCAGGTTGTAGTGGTAGACATAGCGGACGTCCGCCTTGTCGATCCCCATTCCGAAGGCGATCGTCGCGACCACGATCCCCTCTGGCGAACCGGCCCACCACTCCTGCACGGCTACACGCTCCTCCGTGCCGATGCCGGCGTGGTAAGGACGCGCAGGCAGGCCCGCCCCGACGAGCAGCTCGGCGACCCTGAGCGATGTTCGCTGCAGGGTCACGTACACGATCGTCGAGCCAGGGGGACGCTCGCGCAGCCGCTCCACCAGCAGCCGGTCGCGCTCGCCGGAGGCCACCGGCGTCATCAGCAGCGTCAGGTTCGGCCGGTAGAAGCCGGTCACGACCGCGTCCTCCTCCTCGATCCCGAACCCCGACCGGATGTCGGCGACCACGGCGGGAGTCGCGGTGGCGGTCAGCGCCAGCACGCGCTCGGCACGCAGGTCGCGGGCGCGCTCCGCAAGTTTCAGGTAGTCGGGCCGGAAGTTGTGGCCCCACTCGGAGATGCAGTGCGCCTCGTCCACGGCGAAGAGCGAGATACGAGTGCGTGCGAGCTGCGCGAGAAAGCGCTCGTTGTTGAAGCGCTCCGGTGCGACGTAGAGCAGCTCGAGCGCACCGGCGTGGAGCCGCTCGAAGATCTGACGCTGCTCGGCGGCGCCGAGGCTCGAGTCCAGCCGTTCCGCCTCGATCCCGCTCCGCTGGAGAAAATCGATCTGATCCTTCATCAGCGCGATCAACGGCGAGACGACGATGGTCACGCCCTCGAGCACCAACGCGGGTAACTGGTAGCAGAGACTCTTGCCCGCTCCGGTCGGGAAGACGGCCAGCGCCGACCTTCCGGCAAGAAGCGCTTCGATGACCCGCTCCTGTCCGGGTCGAAAGGAGGGGAAGCCGAACCTCGCAGCGAGCACCGCGAGCGGACCTTCGGCCGGAGCTGTGTGATCGCACACTGCTGGGTCAGGCTAACTTCTGGGCGGCAAGCAGCTCGTCCACCTCGGCGGCCGTCGGCAGCGACGGCTGTGCTCCGAAGCGCGATGCGGCGATCGCGCCCGCGGCGCATGCCCGCGCCAGCGCTTCTTCTCGCCGGCGCCCCTCGAGCAGCGACACCACGAGCGCCGCACAGAACGCATCGCCGGCTGCCGTGCCGTCGACCACATGCACGGAGGGGGCGACCGCACGGGCGACCTCGCGCCCGTGCTCGAAGAGCACTGCGCCCTCCGCGCCCAGCGTGAGCGCGAGCAGGCGCGGAGTCGCGCTGAGCGCCTCGGCTTCGTACCGGTTCGCGATGACGAGATCGGCCCGCTCGAGCAGCCCGCTAGGAAGCGGCTGCGCCGGAGCCACGTTCAGGCAGAAGAGGCCATCCGCGCGATCCGCCGCGATCGCGACCACGTCGAGCGGGATCTCGAGCTGGCACAGGACGGCCTCGCCCCTGCGCACGTCCACATCGTCCGCCTGGACATGCCCGTTCGCGTTCGGAGCGACGACGATCGTGTTCTCGCCGGCGGAGTCCACGACGACGAGCGCGACTCCCGTCGGCTCTTCGAGGATGCGAAGGCGGTCGGTCGCTACACCAGCCGCCTCCAGGGCTTCGACTGCCTGGCGCCCGAAGTCGTCCGCGCCGACGCAGCCGACGAGCGCGACCTCCGCGCCGAGCTTGCGCGCACCGACGGCCTGATTGGCTCCCTTGCCGCCGGGGATGCGGTCGAACGACGCATCGCCAAGCGTCTCGCCCGCACGTGGAAGCCGCTGGACGCCGGCCACGAGGTCGATGTTCACGGAGCCGACGATGGTGAGGTGGGGAGTCGTCATGTGCGCGCAACCCGGACGGCCACGAGCCTGCGTCGCGACCTCGGTGAGTGTCGTGACCAAGGACGACTGCCAGGGGCGAGTGCTTGCCGCCTACTTCGGCGAGCAGCCCCTACCATCCTGCCGCCCTGCTCATACCGGATCCCTCCTTCGGCCCTGCTCACGGCTGCGCAGGAGGTCGAGCTCGCGAAGCGCATCGAGCGTGGCGACGACGGGGCAAAGCGCGAGATGGTCGAGGCGAACCTGCGACTCGTGGTCTCGATCGCGAAGAGATACAGAAACCAGGGACTTCCTTTCCTCGATCTGATCCAGGAGGGAACGATCGGCCTCGTCCGCGCGGCTGAGAAGTTCGACCACCGGAGAGGGTTCAAGTTCTCGACGTACGCCACCTGGTGGATCCGGCAAGCAGTCGCCCGCGGTCTCACCGACAAGGGACGCACGATCAGGATGCCGGTGCACGTCGGCGAGCGGCTGAACAGGGTTAGACGCTCGGAGCGAACTTTGCGTGCGGAGCTCGAGCGTGAGCCAACGCTCGAGGAGATCGCCTGCGCCATGAACATGCTCGTCGAAAACCTGGCGGAGCTCCGACGTCTAGCTGAGACCCCTGTGTCGCTCGAGAAGCCAGTGGGCGACGGCGAAAAGGCGGAGCTTGGTCATCTACTCGTCGACGAGACGGCCCCGTCCCCTGACGAGGGGGCAGCGGTTGCTCTGCGGAACGAGTCGCTACGCAAGCTGGTGTCCATGCTGACGCCGCGGGAGCAGCGCATCCTCGAGCTCCGTTACGGGCTCGACGGCGGGCATCCCCGCACGCTCGACGAGGTCGGGCGTGCCTTCTCCGTCACACGGGAGCGCGTGCGGCAGATCGAGAGCCAAGCCCTGAACAAGCTCCGGTCGCTCGGCGCGGCCCGGAAGCTCCAGGACACCCCATGAGCAGGGTTGATTTGCCGAGCTCGAGATCATTCGGCCGGTGGTAGACGCGGTTCGATCAAGCGCCGCGCACACCGGAGCGGGGGCCCTACGAGACGATCTTGACCGTGCTTCCGTACCCCGTCCCGAGCTTGTCCTGGAGGGCGATGTGCAGGAACCCGAGCTGCTCCAGCTGGCGCGCGCGGCGCAGCGGCCCCACGTCGATCGCCCTGAGACCCCCGTCCTCCACAAGTGAGGCCACCTTCCGCTTCGCCTCGTCGTCGTCGCCGGCGATCAGCACGTCGAGCGGCTGGCCCGCTACCTCGCCCGCGCCGAGCGTGCCGGCAAACGTCGTGTTGAACGCCTTCACGACCTTGGCGTCGCCGGGTACGAGCGTGGCGACCTCCTCGGCCGCCGACGTGTCGGCCGGAACCGCAAGGCCCTCGAAGCCCTCGAAATCGATCGGGTTCGAGATGTCGACGACCACTTTGCCACCGAGTTGTTCCCCGTACTGCCCGATCGCCTTCTGAAGTGCTCCGTAATACACCGCGAGGACGACCACCTCGCCTGTGACCGAGGCATCGGGCCCGGGGGTTTCGACCGAGGCACCGTCCTTTGCCCCGCTCCTCAGCTCGTCCGCCAGCGAGCCGGCCTTGTCGGGATTGTGGTCGATCAACTCGACGTCATGCCCGCCCGCGAGCGCGCGCACCCCGATTCCACGACCCATGTTGCCGGCTCCGATAATGGTCACTCACATTCGACTCCCCTCCTGGATCTGTGTACCTGTCTCTCCCCTCGCACCTGGGACGCAAACGCCCCAGGTGCGAGAATCCCACCGTGACGGCCGCACTTCCGACGAAACGGCTCTTCGGCGTCCGCTCGATGACCGCTCCGCTCCGCCGTGCGCTCCTCTGTTCTCCCGCGCCGACCGGAGACTTCGCCGGCGCCGGCTGGCGTGAGCCTGACGGAGAGGCGCTCCGCGGCGAGCACGAGGCCTTCGCGGAGCTGCTCTGCGGTCTCGGTGTCGACGTCGTCGTTGCTCCGGCCCCGCACGGCCTGGTCGATGCCTGTTTCGCCTACGACCCGGTGTTCGTGACCGGCCGCGGCGCTGTGACGCTCCGAATGGCCAAGCCCGCCCGCCAGCAGGAACCCGAGCGGCTCTCCGCGGCTCTCGAGGATCTCGGTGTTCCCACCGTCGCCCGCCTCGCGGAACCGGCGGTCGCAGACGGCGGCGACATGTTCTGGCTCGACGACCGGACACTCGCCGTGGGCCGTAGCTACCGCACCAACGCCGCTGCGCACGCGCAACTCGCTTCCATCCTCGCCCACGA
>JACCTQ010000098.1 GCA_013812265.1 Actinomycetota bacterium | reverse complement strand
GCGAGGCTCGCCGCCGCAAGCGCGTTGTAGACGTTGTAAAGCCCCGGCATCTGGAGATCCACGGCCCGCTCCCCTCGCGGCGTGACGAGCTCGAAGGATGCACGCGTCCGGCCCTTCAGCTGGACTGACCTGGCAATCACGTCGAGCTCGGGACGGCCGTGACCGCAGGCTGGGCAGCGGTAGTCGCCCAAGTGGCCGACGTACGCGGCGACGAACCGGTACGCGGTTCCGCACCGAACGCAGTACTTGGAGTCGGCGGCGTGCTGCAGCGCGGGGACGGCCTGACTGGGATCGTCGACGCCGAAGACGAGAACGCGCTCCCGCTCGCGTGCGAGATCGCCGATCTGAGGATCGTCTCCGTTCACGACGAGGGCGGCACTTTTGTCCAGGTCGCGGACAGCGCCGCGCCAGCGCTCGGCGATCAGCTCCAGCTCTCCGTACCGATCGAGCTGATCGCGGAAGAGGTTGCAGAGGCAGACGGAGTGGGGACGGACCCGGCGGGCGACCTCCGGGAGTGCACCTTCGTCCACTTCGAAGAGCCCCAGCTCGGCGCAATCGGCAGTCAGGAGCGTCGAGGCAACGCCTGAGACGAGATTCGCCCCCGACCCGTTGTGGGCGAGACGGATCCGTCTGGAGAGGATCTCGGCAACCATCGCCGTCGTCGTCGTCTTTCCGTTCGTGCCCGAGACGAGCGCCGACCCAAGCGGGAGCCGCCGCGCCAGCCTGTCGATCGCCCCGGGATCGATCTTCCAGAGCAGCTTCCCCGGAACCGTCGTTCCGCCGCCGGTGCCGGCAAGACGGGAAAGCCGTCCGGCAGCCTTCGCGAGCGCGATCTCAGCGATCAGTGGAACCGGCACCCGCACGCGCGCCAGCCTAGCGAGACGAACCGAGAATGCCGGAGACCGGGGTTCGTCAGGCGGCCGCGAGTGCGGCGAGGCGCCGCAGGCACCGGGCACCCTCGTGCGGAGCGCGCACGGCGGGGAGGAGGGTCTCCTCGTACGAGCGGTCAGGCGTGAACCGGTCGCGCCAGGCAAGGCGGCCTTCGGTCAGAGCGAGTAGCGTTCCTTCCTGGAGCTCCCGCTTGCGAAGACCCACTCGCAGTGTGCGCTCGACGATCTCGAGCGCGCCCTTGGTGGAGGCGAAGAAGGTCGCGCCGTGGCCTTCGCCGAGCCAGACCGGCCGGCCGGCGCCGCGAGCGCAAAAGACGATCTCGGGCCGGCGCTCGTCGAGCCACGCCGTGGCCATCGACCCCCGCAGTTCCTGGAGCACGGAGGCACGGTCGTCCGACTGCTCCACGAGAGCGAAGATCGCCTCGGAGTCGACGGTCATCTGGGGCTCGGCGCGCCGAAACCCATGCGTCGCGAAGATTTCCTCGTCGTTCAAGATGATCCCGTTGTGGATGCCGACGACAGCACCGTGCCGGATGGGATGGTTGTTGGCCTCGATCTGCGGATGTCCCTTGGTGTAGTCGCGAACGTGGACGAGCACGTCGGTTGACGACGAAGGTATCTCGATGTCCTCGAGCAGTGCGCTCGCGCCCGAGCGCTGCTTGTGCACGGCGATCGGGCCTCCCGGAGAACGGTGTGCGTACCCGACCGCGTCGGCGCCTCGCTCTGCGATACCCGCGAGCAGCGCCTGAGCCGCGAGCGTCCGATCGAGGCCGCTCTCGGCAGTAATCGTGTATCCGGCGATTCCGCACATCGTTGAAGCCTTCCTTGCCCCTCGGACGGCCAGACCCAGGCCGACTTTGTGAACGCGTGGTAACCGCGGTCTTTCACTTCGACGCGGCGTCTTCCTGCAAGTTAGGTATTTCAGTGTTGGCCGTTTGTAACGTCTTTGTTACGGCGCGTCCTGTCAGTAGGCTGGGATGGAGTGTCTTCTGCCGGCTTCGTCGACTGTCACAGCCACGTCGTGCCTTCGGGAGACGACGGCGCCTCGACGGTCGAGCAGGGAATCGCCCTCTGCCGTCAGGCGGCACGGCACGGCACGGCGGTTCTCTTCGCGACGCCGCACGTCTGGCCGGAGCTGCCGCTCACGGAGGAGCGCGAAGAGTCCATCCGGGCCGCGTTCGAGGCCGTCGCCGCCGAAGCGGCGCTCGATCTGAGGCTCGGATACGAGCTGACGCCGACGGCTGCGCTGCTCGACGAGGATCCCCGGCGCTACACACTGGCGGGGACCAGCACGGTGCTCGTCGAAGTGCCCTTCGACGGTCCGGTCGATCTCCTGTATCTCGTCGCCGAGCACATCGAGGAAGCTGGGCTGCGGCCGCTGATCGCGCATCCCGAGCGGACCGAAGCGGTTCGCGCCGATCCTCGCGTCGCTGCGCAGCTGGCTGACCGCGGCTGGGCCCTGCAGGTGAACGGATCGAGTCTGCTCGGCGGGCATGGACCGACCGCGGCCGCCTTGGCCTGGGAGCTGGTGGAAGGACGCAAGGCGGCTCTCGTGGCGTCGGATGGGCATCGCGAGACCCGCCCTCCATACCTCGACGAAGCCTATGCCGCGGTCGCCCGCAGGCTTGCGCCGGAGGAGGCGACCCGAATGTTCGACGGGTCTGCGCTCGGGCCGGGTGAGACGGGTTCTATGCCTAGAGCTCGACCGCGGCGGCATCGAGCCGCCGCGACAGGCGGTTGAGCGTCTCGCTCTCGATCTGGCGCACGCGCTCGCGCGTCAGCCCAAGCTGACGGCCGATCTCCTCGAGCGTCACCGGCTCCTCGCTTCCAAGCCCGTAGCGCAGGATGAGGACGCGCCGTTCCCGCTCGGTCAGGTCTTGCAGCGCGTCGGCGAGCACCTCGCTGCGAAGGGTGATGGCGACCTCGTCTTCCGGAAGCGGTTCCTCACCGGCGACGAAGTCGCCGAACACGGCGTCGTCCTCCTCGCCCACCGGCTGATCCAGGCTTGCCGACGCGCGGGGCGCGCGCCGCACCTCGATCGCCTGCTTGAGCGGGACGTTTGCCTCCTCGGCGATCTCTTCGAGTAATGGCTCTCGCGCGAGGCGTGTCCAGAGGGTGCGCTCGGCGCGGTCGAGCTTCTGCATCCGCTCGACGATGTGGACGGGCATGCGGATGGTTCGCGCCTTGTCGGCGAGCGAGCGCGCCACCGCCTGCCTGATCCACCAGGTGGCGTAGGTGGAGAACTTGTAGCCGCGGCGCCAGTCGAACTTCTCGACGCCGCGGATGAGACCCAGAGTGCCTTCCTGGATCAGGTCGAGAAAGGGCAGGCCCTGATTGCGGTAGCCCTTGGCGATCGAGACCACGAGGCGGAGATTCGCCTGGATCATCCGCTGCTTCGCCTCGGCGTCTCCCCGCTCCACGCGCTTCGCCAGCGCGACCTCCTGTGCGGCCGTCAGCAGCGGATGACGTCCGGCCTCGCGCAGGAAGAGCTGAAGGGCGTCCGTCGTGGTCTCGTATGAGAACGGCGTCGCGGGCGCAGGCTCGGCCTCCGGGCGGTCGTCGATGATCTCGATGCCGCGCTGCTCGAGCTCACGGTGCAGCGCCTCGAGCTCCGAAGGGTCGAGCTCCAGCGGCTCCAGCACCTCGGCCAGCTCTCCGTACCGAAGCGACCCGAGCTGATCAGCCGCTTCGATCAGCGACTGGAGCTCGGCGTGGTGCGCGAGATGATCGGTGTCGACGCTCATGCGCGCGATCATCATCACATTTCCTTTACCCCGGCGTCCAAACCTCTCACCTGCAGGCCAGGTCGTGTATTCACGATAACGCGCGTTATGTCAAGTTGAAGCACGAGCTTCAGAATCCGGCTTCGCGCACCCCACTCGCGATCAGCAGCAGGATCGCGGCCGCGACGAAAAGGCGATAGAGAACGAACACCGAGTAGTCATGGCGCCGGACGTAGCCGAGGAGGCTCCAAATGGCGAAGAGCCCGCTCACCGCAGCGGCGATGACACCGACGGCGAACGGGCCTGCCGAGCCGGGCGGAAGATCGCCGAGGACGACGTCCGTGAGCCCCTTCAACGCGATCGCCCCGAAGGTGATCGGAATGAGGAGCAGGAACGACAGGCGGGCCGCCGAGTCGCGGTCGAGGCCCAGGAAGCGCGCGGCCGAGATCGTGATTCCCGACCGAGACACCCCAGGCGCCAACGCCAGGCTTTGCACCAGGCCGATGCCGAGCGCGGTCCCGAGCCCCAGGTCGTCCATGCTTCGCGAAGACGGCCGGCGGTCTGCGAGGTACAGCACCACCGCGAAGCAGGCGAGCAAGATGGCGATCTGCCACGGCTCGCCGAGCCTGTTCGCGATCAAATCCTTCCCGAGCGCTCCCACAAGGGCCGCCGGAACCGTTGCAACCGCGATCAGCCATGCGATTCGCTCATCCGCCGTCTCGATTTGGCGGCGCCGCACGCTCCCGAGCCACGCGGCAATCAGCCGACCGAGATCACGCCAGAAGTAGCCGACCACCGAGACGAGCGTTCCGAGGTGCAGCGCGACGTCGAACGTCTGGTTGAACGCGTCGTCGTCCTTCAAGTACGTCCAGTCTGCGAGCCAGGG
>JACCTQ010000055.1 GCA_013812265.1 Actinomycetota bacterium | reverse complement strand
CGCGCCTCAGCGCTCATGGAGCTCGTCGCGGCGCCAATCCACTCGACCGCCCGTGTCAAGCGACCACCCCTGCTCGAGCGCGGCGAGGCTCCGCCTCCGCGCACGCCCGTAACCGGTCTCACGGTTCAGGATCTCGTCGAGCGTCTCGGTAAGCAGTCGCGAGATAGACGTGCCGCGCTCGGCGGCGAGCACCTTCAGCCGGCGCAGCGTCCGCGAGGGAAGGGAAAGCGTGACATTCCGGTTCACGTAAAAGAGTGTAACACTGTAATGCGTGCACCAGGCCGAGCGCACGGCACCCAGCGGAGCCGGTGAAGAGGAGTAGTCTCCTCGCGTCAATCGAGGAGGCCCGATGGCACTCGCACGGATCATCGAGACGGGAGTAACGTCCCAGGAGTACGACCAGTTGAGGGAACGTCTGGGGGTCGGCGACACGCCGCCGCCCGGAGCTGGATTTCATGTAGCCGGCATCGGCCAGGACGGAAAGATACGAATCGTCGAGGTCTGGGACTCGCGCGAAGAAGCCGAGGCCTGGACGGAGAAGGTCACCGCCGCCCGTGAGGAAGCAGGCGTTGGCGGCCCCCCGCCGTCGATCGAATACCTCGAGGTCCACCGCATAGTCCAGCGCTAGCAGGTTTGGCGCGAGCGGCGAGGGCTGCTCGCGCCAAGGCCTTCGCCCGGCGGTGGGCTGTCGCAACTACTCGATGTTGTCGAGGAAGCTGAGCGCGCGTCGCTCGAGCAGCGCCGCGGCGCTCTCGTCGTACTTGGGCAGGCTGTTGTCGGCGAACAGGTGCCGATCGCCGGGGTACAGGCTCCTTTCGCGCCGGGCCGCGTCTGAGCCAGCATCTGCGCCGGCCGGCGCCAGTAGAGTCGGCCCGTGAGCTTCGACGTCGCGGCGGACGCTTATGACCGCTTCATGGGGCGGTATTCGACACAGCTGGCGCCCGGGCTTGCCGACATCGGGGACGTGAATGCCGGGCAGAAGGTGCTCGATGTCGGCTGCGGGCCGGGCGCATTGACGGCCGAGCTCGTCCGGCGGCTCGGGCCGGACGCGGTGGCGGCTGTCGACCCGTCGGAGTCGTTCGTTAGTGCAGCACGCGCGCGGCATCCCGGTGTCGATGTTCGGCTTTCTGCTGCGGAGGACTTGCCCTACCCCGACGGCGCGTTCGACGCGACGCTCGCGCAGCTCGTCGTGCACTTCATGACGGATCCGGTCGCCGGGCTCGCGGAAATGGCCCGGGTGACCCGGCCGGACGGCGTTGTCACGGCGTGCGTGTGGGATTACGCGGGCGAGCGATCCCCGATCTCTGCGTTCTGGCAGGCCGCTCGGGAGCTCGATAGGGGCGTGGAGGACGAGTCTGGCCTGGCCGGGGCGCGTTCAGGTCATCTCTCCGAGCTGTTCGAGGCGGCGGGGTTACGACGCATCAAAGAAGCCGCGCTTTACGTGTCGGTCGATTGCGCGAGCTTCGACGAATGGTGGGGACCGTTCACGCTCGGCGTGGGGCCTGCAGGCGCATACGCGAAAGCTCTGGGTGAAACCGAGCTCTCGGCACTTCGCGAGCGCTGTAGGCACCTGCTGCCAGAAGCGCCCTTCACGCTGACAGCCTTCGCCTGGGCCGCACGCGGCCTTGCCTGAACGCGTCCTCACGACCAGGCGCGCGCCGCGGCGACCTGCGCGGACGACCGGGTCCCATGAACAGCATGGGCGACGGTTCTCCCGTCGCCCATGCTCACATCAGGCCGGCCTGATCGGGTTACCCGGCCGCGCTCAGAGCCGCTTCGGCGGGTTGACTGGCGTTCGACCACTCCACCTTGGCGTAGTAGGCGTTGTTGCCGGAGCAGTCGAAGGAGACGCCGTCCGCGTCCGCGCGGGCGGTCGCTGACCCCCCGACGAGCCCGTCGGTGAAGATGAAGCCGGTTGGCATGACCGTATGAACCTCGTGCGGCTCGCCCGTCACGGGGTTCTTGAATGTCTCCATCTGGACAACGATCTTCTCGCCGACACGGAGACTCGAGTCGGTGCCGTTGTCCTCGATCTCGATAGCTTCGAAGAACGGCCCGTGGATCTCGCCGATCGTGGTCGCGAGAATCTCCCACG
>JACCTQ010000054.1 GCA_013812265.1 Actinomycetota bacterium | reverse complement strand
GATGGGCATCGCACCCATCACGGGAATACCCCTGCCCTTCGTCAGCGTGGGCGGCTCGGCTCTGATCACGAACCTGACGGCCGTCGGCGTGCTGCTCGCCATCTGCGCGCGGGGCCAGTCAGAGTAGATCCAACCCCACCCGTTCCAAGCATTGAGAAACTAGGCCGCGGCCGGCCGCAGTCTCGCCCGTCTGGCGCGGATCGCGCGCAGACGTTGACGAAGCCGCGCCCACGCCCAAGGCTCGACCTCGCGGTAGCGCGCCTCGGTCTGCCCGCGGGTGGCCTCGAGGTACTCGAACCAGGCGTCTGCCTCCTCGATCAGCAGCAGCTCGTGAGCTTCTCGCCTGGCCGTCATCGTCGTCACCTCCCGCTCGCGATGTCGGCGATGGTAGGACCACGGTCGGACGGCCCCGGGGTGCTTCCGTCGCCCCTGCTAGCCTTGACGTAGGTATGTCCACCGTTTTTTCAACTTGCGCCGCGCGATGCGCCCCCAGCCTCTGGGCGCCGCTCGCGCGCGCACTAACCAAGGAGACCCGTTTTGCCGTTGCTCTGGTTCAAGCGCAGAAAGCAGAAGACCGAGGAGCAGGCGCCGGCGCAGGCAGCCGCTCCCGAAGCACCCACTAAGGATGAAACCTCCGCTCCGGCGGGGGACAACACAAGTACCGGCGTAAGGCCCAAACGGCGGAGAGGTACCCGCGGTGGCCGGAACCGGCGTAAGCCGGCCGAGCGAGCCGGCACGACGGCGGAGGCGGCGCCTCCGCAGGAGAAGCCGAAGCCGGCCGAGGAGCCCCGGCGCCGAGAGAGGTCGCAGCGTTCCCAGCGTCGCAGGGTGCCCACCAAGCGGCCACCCCTGCCGCCCGCGAAGCGGGAGCTGCTCGTGTCCGTCGACGTCGGCGAGCAACGCGTGGCAGTGCTCGAGAACGATCGCGTTGCGGAGGTCTACCTCGAGCGCCCCGAGCGCCGCTCGATTGCCGGGAATATCTACAAGGGCTCGGTCGACAACGTCCTTCCGGGCATGGAAGCCGCGTTCGTCGAGATCGGCCTCGAGCGGAACGGCTTTCTCTATGTCGACGAGATCGTCGTACCGGAGCTCGAGGGCAAGCGCCACGGTCGCAAGATTCAGGACCTGTTGAGCCGCGGCCAGGAGATCATGGTGCAGGCTGTCAAGGATCCCATGAAGAGCAAGGGCGCCCGGCTGACCACCGAGATCTCGCTGCCGGGCCGGTTCGTGGTCTACGTCCCGCACGGCGAGGGCATCGGCGTATCGCGCCGCCTAGAGGACGACGAGCGCGTGCGCTTGCGGGACATCCTGAAGAGCCTGGAGCTCCCGAGCGGCGGAATCATCGTGCGCACCGCGGCCGAAGGAGCCTCGGCAGAGGACGTCGAGCGCGACGTCCTGTTTCTCGAGCGCCTGTGGAAGACGATCCAGGCTCGATCGAAACAGCTCAGCGTCCCCGCCCTCGTCTACCAGGAGGCGGAGTTGCCGCTCCGCGTCGTTCGTGACCTATTCACGGGCGACTTCGAGCGCGCCGTGATCGATCATGACCTAACGCACCGGCGGGTCGTCGGCTATCTCAAGAAGACATCTCCGCACATGGTCGAGCGCGTCTCGCGCCACCGCGACAAGGAGCGGCTGTTCGAGGCCTTCGGCGTGGACGCGGAAATCCGTTCGACGTTGTCCCGGCGGGTCGACCTGCCATCCGGCGGCTACCTCGTGTTCGACTACGCCGAAGCCTTCACCGTGATCGACGTGAATACCGGGCGCTTCACCGGCTCGCGCTCGAAGAGCTCGGGCTCGGGACTCGAGGAGACGATCACGAAGAACAACCTCGAAGCCGTCAAGGAAGTCGTTCGCCAGCTGCGGCTGCGGGATATCGGCGGGATCATCGTGATCGACTTCATCGACATGGCGAACCCGAAGAATCGGGCGCAAGTCGAGGAGGCCCTGAAGGACGAGCTTGCTCGAGACCGCACCAAGACCTACGTCGTCGAGATCTCGCCACTCGGTCTCGTCGAGATGACACGCCAGAACGTGACCGACGGGCCGCGCGAGATTCTCACCAAGAAGTGCCCCACCTGTGCCGGCGACGGAATCGTGGTATCCGAGAGCACGGCGGCCGTGGAGATCGAGCGTCGGCTCCGTGCGCTCGCCGCGCGCTCACGCAACCAGGCCTTCCGCGTCGAGGTGAACGCTCGCGTCGCAAGCCTGATCATGGGCCCGGGCGCCGCACGGCTGGCCGAGATCGAGACGCAGGCACGCCGACGTTTCTTCCTCGAGACGAAGGATGACGTGCACGCCGATCACTTCCTCGTCCTCGCCCAGGGGAAGCTTGAGGATCTCATGCCCGCCGCGCCCCTGGCCGAGGGCGCCTCGGTCGACATCCAACTCGGGGAGGTGGCCTTGTACGATCCCACCTCCGCGGTCGGCCGCGTCGACGGCTACCCGGTGACTGTCGCCGGGGCCGCCAAACGCGTGGGCAAAAAGGTGAAGGTCCGGATCGAGCGTGTCTCGGACGGCGAGGCGTACGCGTCGCTTCTACGACCTGCGCCCGAGCCGCCACCGGCGCCTGTCACGGCGGAGAGCGAAGCCGAGAAGCCGACTAGAAAGTCGCGGGCGAAGAAGGCCACAGTGGGCGAGAGCGAGGGCGAGACCGTCACAGCCGAAATCGCTGAGACTGTGCCAGAAGCGCCGCCCGAGGTGCCGACGAAAGCTCTGGTTGATGCGCCTGGGGCCGAGCACGACGGCGAGACTGGAGCCGTCGATACGGAGGAAAAGCCCAAGCGGAAGACGAGGCGAGGTTCCCGCGGCGGTCGAGGCAGAAAGCGCAAGCCTGCTGCCGTCGAGGCTTCTGAGAACGGGGACGGGCAGGTTTCGACCGACGACTTGCCCGCGCCGAGGATTCACCTCCCGGACCAGTCGCTGGGCCGCAGCGAGCCCTTGCCGGCTGAAGACGCGACGAACGACGGCGCGGTCGCCGCCGAAGCTGATCCCCCCGCCGACGGCGACGGCGAGCGGCCGAAGCGGAAGACGAGGCGCGGCACACGCGGTGGGCGAAATCGCCGGAAGAAGCCGGCTGCGGCGGTCGCGGAACCGGAGGCGGGGATCGAGTCCGGCGGCTGAGCGTCGAGCGCATCGGCGTTTGTCGGACGGCCCGCGTTTCGGGTAAACTTTGCGCGGCGCGGGCGTTTTCGCCCGCTTTTCCACGCTTAAGGTGTCGACATGACGTACGCGATCATCTCACTCGGCGGTAAGCAGTACCGTGTTCGCGAGGGCGAGCGCCTGCTCGTCGACCGGCTCGCTCAGCCGGACGGCAAGAGCTTTCATCCACAGGTGCTTCTGCTGGGCGGAAACGGAGCGACGGAGATCGCGCCGGGCGGCACGCCGGTCACCGCGCGGGTAGTCAAGCAGGTGCTCGGCGAGAAAGTGCGGATCGGAAAATACAAGCCGAAGAAG
This sequence comes from Actinomycetota bacterium, assembly GCA_013812265.1. Classification (GTDB taxonomy): domain Bacteria; phylum Actinomycetota; class Thermoleophilia; order Gaiellales; family Gaiellaceae; genus JACCTQ01. Next base: position 6,400 of record JACCTQ010000054.1, on the reverse strand, counting down.
GGGTACCGCCGCCACAACGGCTACCGCAGCCGTCTGTCCCAGATCGAGATCGAGGCGATTGGGGCCAAAGGCAAGGCTGAGTCGAAGACGAGGGCGGCGAAAAAGAAAACGGCTGAGGCCGGATCCGAAAAGGCGGAATAGATGGCTCACAAGAAAGGTCTCGGCTCGTCACGGAACGGGCGCGACTCGAATCCCAAGATGCTCGGGGTGAAGATCTTCGACGGCCAGGAGGTCAAGTCGGGGATGATCGTGGTGCGCCAGCGCGGCACGCGCTTTCGACCGGGCCCCGGAGCGGGAATCGGTCGCGACGACACGATCTTCGCGACGCGCGACGGCAGGGTGGAATTCCGCACGAGCGGCGAGCGCCGCTTCGTCGCGGTCAATGACATTCCCGACTGACGTCGGGAAGACCGATCTCCTGAGCGCGCGCGGTTCTTCTAGAGCTTCTGGTCGCAGGCCAGAATCGCCCTTTCACGACCGCTCGCGCATCCATGCCCTGGCGGGGCGCGGTGGCGACGGCGGCCTGAGCTTCCGGCGCGAGAAGCACGTACCGAAGGGCGGCCCGGACGGCGGCGACGGGGGATCGGGGGGAGACGTGGTCTTGGCGGCCGATCCGAACCTCCGTGACCTCTCGGGCATCCGGAGCGGCCACCGGTTCAAGGCCGGGCGCGGCGAGCCCGGGCGTGGGACGGGCAAGCACGGCGCTGCTGGCGCCGACCTCGAGCTACGGGTGCCGGTCGGCACGCAGGTAGTGGACGAGGATGGACAGCTCGTGGCCGATCTGACTTCGCCCGGAGCGCGTGCGGTCGTAGCGCGGGGTGGGGCAGCCGGTCGAGGAAACAAACGTTTCGCGACGGCGACACGTCAGACGCCGCGCTTCGCCGAGGTCGGGCTTCCGGGCGAGGAGAGCTGGCTGACGCTCCAGCTGAAGCTTCTCGCAGACGCAGCGCTCGTCGGCCTTCCCAACGCCGGCAAGTCGTCGCTCATCTCCCGCATCTCGAACGCGCGCCCGAAGGTAGCGGAGTACCCGTTTACGACGCTCTCGCCGGTCCTGGGAACCGTGGAATCCGACGGGCGCCAGCTCACGATCGCGGACGTGCCCGGGCTCATCGAGGGTGCCAGCGAGGGCGTCGGGTTGGGCCACGAGTTCCTCGCTCACCTGGAGCGGGCTCGGATCCTCGTCCACGTCATCGACGCGGCCGCAGGAGACCCTGGTGAACGCTTCGCCGAGATCGACCACGAGCTCGAGAACTACGGAGCAGGCCTCGACGAGCGACCTCAGGTCGTCGTCCTCAACAAGATCGACCTGCTTCCGGAAGCTCCAGCCTTCGCCGCTCCCGACGAGCGCGTGCTGCGAGTCTTCAGCGTGTCGTGCGCCACCGGCGCGGGGATCGAGACGTTCCGGCGCTCCCTCTTCGAGCTCTGCCCGCAGGAGCCGGTCGGCGCCGTCCACGATCCGCTTGCCGACTTTCTCGTCTATCGGCCGCGCCCTGCGCGCGGGCGTGCATACCGGATTCTTCGCACCGACGGCGGTTTTCGCGTTGTCGGAGAGCGACCGGGTGCACCCGAGCTAGAGAAGGCGCTGCGTGGAGCGGGCGTCCGGGCCGGGGACGAGGTCGAGATCGGCGACGAGGTGCTGGAATGGAGCTGACGGGCCTTCTCGGTGGCACGTTCGACCCACCGCACAACGGACACGTTGCGCTCGCACGGGCAGCTCTCGAGCGGTTCGAGCTGAAGCGGCTCGTGGTGATGGTCGCCGGGCGTCCGCCGCAGAAGGCCGCAACGCTCGATCCGGAAACCCGCTTCCGGCTGGCTGCGGCCGCTTTCGAGGGGGTCGGACGGGTCCAGCTGTCGCGCCACGAGGTCGAGCGGCTCGGTGTGTCGCACACGATCGAGACCGTCCGCTACGCGCGGCGCGAGTGGGGTGAGGTGATTCTTCTGATCGGAGCCGATCAATTCGCCGGCTTCCTCACGTGGCGGGAGCCGGACGCGATCCTCGAGCATGCCCGCCTCGGCGTGGCGACCCGGCCCGGCGTGCCGGACGATCGCCGCGCCAACGTTCTGAGCGCCCTTGCCTGCCCCAATCGTGTCGAATTCTTCGAGATACCGGCGGTCGATGTCTCGTCCAGCGAGGTGCGCCGGCGCCTCGAGGCGGGAGAGCCGGTCGACGACCTGGTGCCCCTCTCGGTGGCGACCCTCCTGGCACAGTTGGGGCCTCCCGCCGGGCAGGTGGCGTCCGCTGCGCGTGGGTACAATCCCGAGCAGCGAAGGGACCCGACCGAACTCTGACCCCACTCGAACAAGCCCGCCGGATCGCCGAGCTCGCGCATGAGAAGCTCGCGAAGGACGTTGTCATCCTCGACATGCGGCCGGTGTGCATCTATACCGACTTCTTCGTCGTCTGCACGGGGCAAACGCCCCGCCAGACGAAGGCGATCATGGACGAGATCCACCTCCGTCTCAAGGCCGACGATCGCCTGCTCCCGCATGGCCTGGACGGCGTTCGAGAGGGCACATGGATCGTGGCCGACTACCTCGACGTCGTGCTACACGTCTTCACGCCCGAGGCGCGGGCGTTCTACCGCCTCGAGGAACTGTGGGGCGACGTACCCTCGGTGGAAGTCGAAGCGGTAGCGGGGTAGGCCAATAGAGGTTTGACGGTTTGTCATAGAGGTTTGACGGTTTTGTCAAACCTCTAGCAGAAGATCGCCACGCTGAACTGGTCGTCCGTCGGAACGCCGCCGCTCCGTAAGCCGATCCCGGCCTGGTTCGAGCTGAAGTTCCCGATTCCGACCTGCTCGGCGATGTAGGGAGTGGCGACCTTCGCGCAGGCGCTGATGGAGCGGTCGAACGTGATCCGGTACTGACCGAACCCGATCCGCTCCACACGCTGGACGCCGCGGCCGTTCAGAAGCGTCCCGTTGGCGCTCACGAACGCCCAGACGACGTTCGCATCTCCCGCCGGCCCGGCTGGTCCGGCAGGCCCCGCCGGGCCCTGGGAACCCGGCGCGCCCTGCGGCCCCGCAGGCCCGCGTGAGCCCTCGGCGCCCGGCTTGCCTTCGAGCTCGGCCCGGGCCTTCTTGCTGACGTCGACGAGCTGGATGGTCCCGTCCTTGATCTGCTTGCTGGTGACGAGCACTGTGGCCGCGGTCGCAGTTCCGGCCAGGGCGATGAACAGGGCGACGAGTGACAGTGCCGTCGCGGGCGATGGCTTTCGCATGGGGTCCTCCTCGGATTGCGTTCCCTGACCACAGTATGCGAACGGGACCGGCCGTCTGCGTGTGTTGTCCGGTAAGACAACTACAGTAGAAGCCATGCTGTCACCCGACCAGAAGGGAGCGATTGCGGAGTTGGCCATCGCGCACGCCGCTGCAAAGCTTGGAATCGGAGTGTCAAGACCCATCTGCGAGGGCGAGCGGTAATCTTCGATCTTCGATCTTCGTCCGAGCCTCGTTCGCGTGCAATGCAAATGGGCAGCGCGGGATGGCGATGTGGTTGCCGTGCGTTGCTATTCGACGCGGCGCCAGGCGAGTGGATTCCTCAAACACGTCTACGAGCTGAACCAGGTCGACGCCATCGCGGCCTACTGCCCGGATCTCGAGCGGTGTTACCTACTGCCTCTCGCTCGATTTGGACGCCGCTCGACCATTCAGCTTCGCCTTACGCCGCCCCGAAACAGCCAGAGGCTGGGGATCGTGTGGGCATATGAATTTGAGTTCGCCGCTACACTTCGAACGTTAGCGGGGCCATAGCTCAGCTGGGAGAGCGCTTGCATGGCATGCAAGAGGTCGCCGGTTCGAGCCCGGCTGGCTCCATCGTCCGTTCAGTTTAGGTCGAGGCGCCGGTGCGCGGAACATTCCGGCCCATCGTGATCTCGGCTGCAACGTCTGCTGCGGACGAATACCCGCAGCACGAGAACCGCTTCCGGGCAGGCGGCGATGTCGTTCACCTTCCACTTGCCTCGGTACCCCGGCCGGTGAACAGCGCCTCTTGCTCGCCCGGCTCATGTAGCCGGCGCCTCGGCGACGCTCTGGGCGGGCCGGCGCGCGGAAGGCTCGGGGATGCCGGTAGCCGGGTCGACCCCGCGTAGGCGAACGGCCCTCGCCGCAGTGAGGGCCACTCTGCCTCGCATGTTCCGAAACGGCCCTCGCCGCAGTGAGGGCCTCTCCGTCCTGGTCGCAGTCAGCTGCGATGAGTGAACTATGAGCGGAGAGGGTTTGAACGAGGTATGCAGCAGGCGCTCGCAGGGTAGGAACGCCCAGTCCGGGCCACCACTGCGGCGGAGAGGCAAAGAAGCGGCTGAAAAGGAGTAATCGGAGCCGGGGTTTCAAAGGCATCCGAAGGCTGCGGCTCCCTCGGAACTTGTCCCCGGCTCCGATCTGATGGGAACGATACCCAGCACGCCGGGGCGCCATGTCCCCTTTGTGGGGCCGCTACTAGGCTTACGATCACGAGATGGCGACCAAGCTTCGGATCGGCACGTGCTCTTGGGCGGACCAGTCGCTCCTCAAGTACTGGTATCCGCGGGGCATCAAGGCGAGCGAGGAGCGCCTGCGCCATTACGCCGACAACTTCGACACGGTCGAGGTCGACTCGACGTACTACCGCCTGCCGGCGCCCGAGATGGTCGAGCGCTGGGCGGAGCGTACGCCGGACGACTTCGTCATGCACGTGAAGGCCTTTGGGATGATGACCCGCCACCCGGTAAAGCTGGAAGCGCTGCCGCCCGACCTTCGCGAGCACGCCCAGGCGGATGAGCGAGGACGCGTGGACCGGCCACCACGGGAGCTCCGCGCGGAGGTCTTCGCTCGCTTCCACACCGCACTCGAGCCTTTGCGCGCGGCCGGAAAGCTGGGGGGAATCCTGCTCCAGTTTCCCTCCTACATCGTTCCCAAGCCATCCACGTTCGCGTACCTGGAGTGGGCGCACGAGCAGCTGCGCGGCGACGAGATGCTGGTCGAGTTCCGCCATCGAAGCTGGCTCGACGATGAACATCGTGCGGACGTGCTTTCTTTCCTCGAGGAGCGGCGGATGACCCACGTCGTGGTGGATGCGCCCAAGACCGACGCGAAGAACCTCGTTCCCACCGTGCAGGCCTTGACGACGCCGACGCTCTACCTCCGCTTCCACGGCCGCAATGCCGGAACGTGGAACATCCGCGGGAAGAGCGCCGCGGAGCGTTTCGATTACCTCTACAGCTCCGAGGAGCTGCGCGAGTGGGTCGAGCCGCTGCGAGAGCTGACCGGTCAGGCGGAGCAGGCCTACGCGTTCTTCAACAACAACGGCCGGAGTCCCGGCTCGGGGAACGGCTCCGACCCGAACTGGGTGGCCCAGGCTCCGACGAACGCGTTCATGCTGCGACAGCTGCTGGCTGACTCGAACGCGCCCGCTGCCTGACCTGCGGATTGGCACGGTTCCGGCACGGTCCGGAGTCACAGCCGTGCGCATTTCGCCCCTAGCGTGGTTCGTGCCGAGGACTTTCCAGTTCCCGGCCCAAATCATGAAAGGAGTGCAACGTGATCATGCAAGTTTTGATGCGCGGGGGGCCGGCGTCGACCCGCGCGATCAACGTCTCTCCGGCGGGGGCGAGAGTCGCTGTGCTGCTCGTCGCGAGCCTCGCCGCGGCGCTCACCGCGGCGCCGGCCACGCTCGCCGGAGACGACAAGAAGCCCACGCACGCGGAGTTCCAGTGGGAGGAGATCACCTACAAAGACGGCAAGGTCGTCAACGTTCGGCGCGGCAAGAAAGGCGAAGAGCCCTACCGCCACGGGTACGTCGACAAGAAGGTCGGACCCCTTGCTCCCGAGCCCGGCCCACCGCCCGGCGTCATCCCGGCGATCAGCGGGTCGCCGGCCGCAAAAGGGGGGCTCGCTGCGAGCGCAGGCGCCGCTTTCACCGGCGAGACGGGTGAAGAGGCCTACGGGGGGAACTGCAAGACCGTGCGCGTGAGCGAGGACGGTCGTGGGTTCAGCTACTTCAACACGCTCTACCGGTTCTGGTTGGCGAACTACTTCTGCTGGGACTACCCTCGCATCACCAGCTTCGGAGGGTGGTCGTACTTCACGGATCGCGAGGGGATCGATGTGGTGAGCGTCGGCGGCGGCGGCTACTGGTACGACTGGCGCGGTTCCGAGCGTGGGGGCCATTACTCGATGCGGCAGGCGCACGTGCGGAACTGTCCCGGCTTCCTCGGCTTCGTGCCATTTGGTCCCGACTGCACGGGATCCCAGTATCCGACGGTTGAGATCTGGGTCAACGGCAACGGGGCTTGGATGGGCCATGGGTACGGTGGCGGGTACCTGTGGAGCTGAGGCCTCTTCCGATCGACCGGTTGGCCCCGTCGCCAGCGAACGCCGAAGCGCCGAGTGCTTCCGGCCGCGCCCACGGCTCTGGCCGTGGG
>JACCTQ010000040.1 GCA_013812265.1 Actinomycetota bacterium | reverse complement strand
TCGTCGTCGGGGTGCGCTGGGCGGCGTCAGGCAAGGACGCAGGGAGCGCGCATGTGCTGGCACATGTAAGCGACCGAGGACGCGGCATGGCGGCGTTCAGCGCGGCCCGACGGCACAAGGCTTCATTTTGAAACGAGTTCTTAGCCGCCGGAGGCCACTGCAGCCTCGCTCGCTCCGCGCCCACTCGCACCGGCCAAACCCTGTGGCGTTGCCCCGAAGCTCTTGACAAAATTTGACTTTCAGTTAACTATTAGTTCTATGGCAAACAATGTGGCACCGTTCTTCCAGGCTCTCGCCGACCCGACGCGCCGTCGGGTGATCGAGCTGCTCGGCGACCGGGCGCATCGGGCCGGCGAGCTGGCTAAGGCCGCCGGTACTTCCGCTCCAGCCATGAGCCGGCACTTGCGGATCCTGCTGGAGACGGGCTTGGTCGCCGACGAGCGCGTCCCGGACGACGCGCGCCTGCGCATCTTCCGTTTGCGACGGGAGCCTGTGCTGGCGCTTCAGTCGTGGCTCGACCAGCTCCAGGCGCATTGGAACGAGCAGCTCGGTGGGTTCAAGCGCTACGTCGAGGAGAAGGAGCAGTCGTGACGGCGAGGTCGGCCTCCGCGGCAGTCAAGGTCTCGGTCGATCCGATGACCGCGTTCGCCGCGTTCACCGACGAGATCGACTCGTGGTGGGTGCGTGGCCCGATCAACTTCTTCGATGCGGGTCGGGCCGTGGCGATGCGGATCGAGCGCGGCCTCGACGGACGGGTGTTGGAGGTCTATGACGACGCGCGGGGGGACGTGCTCGAGCTCGGCCGGATCACCGTCTGGGAACCGGGAGTGCAACTCACCTATCGCAGCCTGGTCGACGACACCGAGGTCGACGTCCGCTTCGACGCGGTAGTCGGCGGCACGCAGGTTCGAGTAACTCAGACGCTGCTCCCCGGCGGCGAGCGCGTCTTCTTCTTCTGGGCGAACGTCCTCCGCTGGCTGGTTCCCTGGTGCGCCCAGCGGGACGGCGCGCACCCCGCCCGCCGGGAGATCGCTCGTTTGAGCATCGCGCTTTACTACGAGGATCCGGCCCGCGCGGCGCGGTGGCTGGCGCGGGTGTTCCAGCTCGGCTCGTGGTCGGGAATTCCTGCCGAGGGCGAGGACTCGGACTGGATCGAGCTCCACCACGGGAATGTCGCCGTGCTTTTGTTCTCCCTGGACGGCCCGCAGCCCGAGACCGCGCCCATCACCCACATGCCCTGGGCCTACGTCGACGACCTCGACGCTCACTTCGAGCATGCGAAGGCCGCAGGAGCGACGATCGTGTCCGAGATCCAGCAGCACGGCTATCGCGCCTACACCACTGAGGATCTGGAAAGACACCGCTGGACCTTCGCCCAGGCCCGCCCGACGATGACCTAGCTTGGATTGACGGGGGGACTGCACGAGGCGCCGCTTGACCTCGCAGCGGGCGCCAGGCTTGGCGCGGCGTTGAGCTCCGGGTACCGTCTGACGGCGTGGACGACGCGGGGCACGGACGACGGGGTCTCCGCGCTAAACCTGGCATGCGCCCCGCTGCACGAGGGCGTTGGGGATCCTTGCGAACCTTGATCTCTCGCAGGACGTGTTCGTTTGACTGACGTCGATCGCCTCGACTTCGCCGAGACCACGTGGTCGCGACCGCCGAGATGTTGAGGCCAGTTGAGTGATGGGCCTTACGGCACGTTCTGGCCTGGCTCCTGCTCGTCCTGAAGCCGCTCCGCGGCATCTTCACGATCCGCGCTCTCCTCAGCCGTGGCTTCGTGGAACTTCGTCTCGCCGCTCTCGCGGCTCTCGCGCTCGCGATCCTCCTGATCGGTCACCGGCCTAGTACCACTTCCCGCGGGCAAAGCCGCCGAATGCGATCAGCCCGATGAGGGCGATGATGATTCCGAGCCAAAGGCTCCAGACAAGCGCCACGATGATCCCGACGATGACGAGGATCCCGCCGAGACCGATTCCACCTGTGCGACCGCCCATTCCATACCTCCTACCGGGTCGATGACGCTCGTTCTCCTAGCCCGAGCCCCGAGAACATAGTCATTTTGCGGGAAGCGATGTAAGTCTTTTGTGAGGGACCTTGCGGATTCGGCTCCTGCGCACCTAGATTCAGAGCTTCTTGTACTGAACTGCATCCAAGGAGGGGTCTCATATGGACGTCGCAAGACGCCTGAAGTTCGGCCTCGTGGCGCTCGGCGCAGTCCTGGTGTCTGCCTTTACGGCAGCTCCGGCGCTCGCCGACACACAGCCCGATCCCACCCA
>JACCTQ010000023.1 GCA_013812265.1 Actinomycetota bacterium | reverse complement strand
TCGGGAATGGGGACGAGCAGGCCTTCGCTCTCGGCGGCGAGGCGGACGTTCTCGGCGATCGCAGTCGATCCGGACGGCCCCAGCCGTGCCAAGAGCCGCCGTGCCGCCGCGCGCGCCAGGAAGGCGCCGCCGCGGACCCGGAACGGAATCCCAGCGCCGGCGAGTGCCTCCTCGTAGTTCTCCGAACGAGCGTTCAGCCGGTACAGAACGGCCATGTCCTCCAGAGGCATTCCCCCCTGGTGGAGCGCCCGGATCCGCTCCACCACGAAGCGCTCCTCAGCGGGGCGGTCCGCAAAGGGTTGAAGCTCAGGCTCGGGCCCTTTCGCGCTGGTCGCGCGCAGCACTTTCTCGACGCCGCCGAGCTTCGGTACGAGCCGGTTGGCGACGTTGAGTATCTCCGGCGTCGAGCGGTAGTTGTCCTCGAGCTTCACCACGTTGACCGCGGCGAAGCGCTTCGGCATCCCGATGAGATGAGCCGGCGTCGCCCCCGTGAAGGTGTAGATGGACTGATAGTCGTCTCCCACGACGCACAGGTCGTCGCGCTCGCCGAGCCACCGTTCGAGCAGCGACTGCTGAAGCAGGTTCACATCCTGATACTCGTCGACGGTGAACGCGCAGTAGCGGGCGCGAAACCGCTCGCGGGCACTCTGGTCCTCGTCGTACATTCGGATCGTGTGTTCGAGCAGATCCTCGAAATCGAGCCGCCCGAGCGCTCGCTTTCGCCGCTCGTAGTCTCGGTAGGCGCGCTCCATCAAGTCCGCCGGCAGAGGCGGCACGTGGTCGCCGAGCTCTGCCCGGTAGCGCTCGGGCCCGATACGGCGGTTCTTCGCCCATTCGATCTCGGTGGCGAGATCGACCAGCGGCCGGAAGCGGTACGCGCCGGGAAGTAACTTCGCGACGGCACCGAGGATCATGGCCTTCGAGGGCAGGAGCTGCGCGGGCGGCTCTGCGGCCAGCGCACGCAGCTGGGCCAGGGCGGCAGCGTGGAAGGTCCGCGCCTGCACCCGCTCCACGCCGAGCGCCGCGAGGCGGCCCTTCATCTCCCCGGCAGCCTTGTCGGTGAACGTCACGGCGAGAATCTGCTCCGCCGCGAACGTCCCGGTCGCGACCTGGTTCGCGATCCGCCGCGTGATCGTGGTCGTCTTCCCTGACCCGGCGCCCGCGAGGATGCACACAGGGCCGCGCACGATGGCGACTGCTCGCGCCTGCTCGGCATTCAACCCGTCGAAAATGGTCCGAGCGTCCGCCACGCCGCCATCGTAAAGAGCGGGCCTACAGGAACGTGTTACGAAACAGGCTCGGTCTTCACACGAGTTGCGCGCTTCGCATCCCGCATCATGCCGGCGAGATGGGAGACGAGCTCGAGCGTGTCGCCGGTCTCGACGAGCCGCTCGAGCGTGACGAGCTCCTCCTCGAGCCAGGACGCCTCGGTGGCCGGGCGTAGCGCGCGGCTTATCTTCGGGTGGGGTGTCGCGCCGACCGTCTCGCCTTCGCCCCAGAGCTCCTCGTGCAGCTTCTCCCCCGCCCGCACGCCGACGAACTCGATCGCGACGTCGCGGTCCGGCTCGCGCCCCGAGAGCCTGATCATGTTGCGCGCGAGCTCGACGATCGAGACGGGCTCGCCCATGTCGAGCACGAAGATCTCGCCGCGCCCACCGATCCCTCCCGCCTGTGCGACGAGGGAAACGGCCTCCTGGATGGTCATGAAGTAGCGGGTCATCTCCGGGTGCGTAACGGTTACTGGGCCGCCCTTCGCGATCTGGCGGCGGAAGATCGAGATCACGCTGCCCGACGAGCCGAGCACATTGCCGAAGCGGACGGCGACGAAGCGCGTGGAGATGTCGTCGCGCGCGCCGAAAGCCTCCACGATCCACTCGCAGATCGCCTTCGACTGACCGTAGACGGCAGCCGGGTTGAGGGCCTTGTCGGTGGAGACCAGCACGAACTGCTCGGCGCCGAACTCGGCGGCGACGTCGGCCATGACCTTGGTCGCGAGCACGTTGTTGCGCACCGACTCGAGCGGGTTCGCCTCCATGAGCGGGACGTGCTTGTAGGCGGCGGCGTGGAAGACGATGCGTGGCTGGTACCGCTCGAAGACCTGCCGCATCTTCACGCGGTTCGCGACGTTCCCGAGCACCGGTACACACGGCGTGAAGTGCCGTTCGTCCACGAGCTCGCGCTCGATCTCGAAGAGCGGCGTCTCGGCGTTGTCCACCAGGATCAGCCGCGCCGCTCCGATGCGGGCGATCTGCCGGCAGAGCTCGGAGCCGATCGACCCACCGGCCCCCGTGACCAGCACCGTCTGGCCGGAGAGATACGAGGCGATCGTCTCGAGGTCCACCTCCACGGGCTCCCTGCCGAGTACGTCCTCCACCTGGACGGGGCGAATCTGCCCGGCGAGGTCGAGGTCCCCCGAGATCAGCTCGTAGAGGGCGGGGAGCGTCTTGACGGGGACGCCGACGGCACGCGTGACGTTGACGATCTTCTGCCGCACTTCACCGGCAGCGGACGGGATCGCGATCAGGAGCTCGTCGGGCTTGTTGTCGCGGAGGATGTGGCCGAGCTCGTCGGTCGTTCCCAGCACGCGGACGCCGTGCACGCGCAGGTTCTTCTTGCGATGGTCGTCGTCGACGAGGCCGATCGGCGTGTAGCCGAGCGCGCGCGACTTCTGCATCTCTCGGATGATGAGCTGTCCGGCGTCGCCGGCTCCGACGATCAGGACCTCCTTCCCGTGCGCGAGCAGGTCGCCGGCGCTCGGCCGCTCCATGAGCGTCCGGGCGAGTAGTCGGGCCCCGGTGACGAAGGCGAGCAGGAGCAGCAGGTCCGCCACGGCCACGCCGCGAGGAAGGCGCAACCGCTCGACGGGGTAACCGAAGTAGATGCCGGTCGCGGCGATGACGGATGCGACGGCGACGCCGAGCACCGCGCGCCACATGTCACGCGTGGAGACGTAGCGCCACCAGCGGTTGTAGAAGCCGAACGCGAGGAAGACGAGCAGCTTGATGGCGACGACGATGAGGATCGTGTCCCACAGCATCGAGCGGAAGTAGGGCGGGACCTGGAAGTCGAAACGCAGCTGAAAGGCGAGATACCACGCGGCCGCGATCAACGCGGCGTCTGCCCCGAGCTGCCACAGACGATGCCTGTTGATCGGACTTCTCATCTGGCGGCGTGCACTCCCGCAGCCTGCCGGACGGTCGTCACGATGTCCTCCTGGGCCTCGGGCGCGATCCCGGGCCACATGGGCAGCGCGAGGTTCTCGCGGGCGGCGCGCTCCGTCTCCGGCAGGGAGCCTTCCCCGTAGCCGAGGAACCGGAGCGCCGGCTGCAGGTGAAGTGGCGTCACGTAGTACGACGCATTCGCGATTCCGGCCTCGTCGAGCGCAGCCGCGAGCTGGTCGCGTTCGGGAGTGCGGACGACGTACATGTGGTAGACGTGGCCCTCGTCATCGACCGGGAGCTCGCAGACGTCGCTTAGGCCGAGCTCCTCGTAGCGGCCCGCTGCCTCCCGTCGTGCCGTGTTCCAGCTCGCGACGTGCGGCAGGAAGACCCGCAGCGCCGCCGCCTGCAGCTCGTCGAGGCGGGAGTTGTAGCCGACGAAGTGGAAATCGACCTTGTCCCGTGACCCGTGGAACCGGAGCATGCGAACGCGCTCGGCCACGTCGTCGTCCGTCGCCGCCACGAGCCCGCCGTCGCCGAGGCCGAACAGGTTCTTGGTCGGATAGAAGCTGAACGTCGAGGCAACCCCGGTCGTTGCCACGCCCGGAGCCCCGAATGCCTGGGCGGCGTCCTCGATGATCGGCACGCCGAGCTCGGAGAGCTCGCGCAGCGGAGCGGGCCTGCCGAACAGGTGGACTGGCATGATCGCGCGCGTCCGCGCTGTGATCCGCTCCGCGGTGTCACGGGGATCGAGGTTCAGGGAGACGGGGTCGATGTCCGCGAACACCGGTGTGGCTCCGCGGCGCGCGATCGCCTCAGCCGTGGCGTAGAAGGTGAACGCCGGGCAGATCACCTCGTCGCCGGGACCGATCCCGAGCGCGTCCAGGACGAGCACGAGCGCGTCCGTCCCGTTGGCGACGCCGACGGTCTTCGAGACGCCGAGATACGCCGCCGCCTCCTCCTCGAACGCCTTCACGTTCGGGCCGAGGATGAAGCGACCGGAGTCGAGCACGTCGGCGAAGCGATCGCGCAGCTCCCCGAGGAGCGGGGTGTACTGCGCCTTGACGTCGTTCAGCGGTATCCGCATGGATCGATGGTCCATCGGGAGCTAAAGCACCCCTCTCGGTTCGACGGCCGAGTCTAGTAGGACTTTGTCACTCACGGCGTGGAAACAGGAGGAGCTGGTGGAGGTCGATTGCTTGTGAGCAGGTGCGGCAGTGGCCGTCCCAACAGCGCAGGAGGGGCTGCAGGAACAACACCGCCTGC
>JACCTQ010000022.1 GCA_013812265.1 Actinomycetota bacterium | reverse complement strand
AGCACGCACGCGCGTCGCTCGCGCTCGGCCACGGCATCAACCACCGGCTGCACACGGTCTGGGAGCTCGCCCTCCTCGCCCGCATAGCGACGGTGTGCGGAGACGCCGAGCGGGCGGGCCGGCTCTGGGGGGCGATCGAGGCGGAGGAAGCGCGCGAGCCGCTGGCCCTGTTCACCGCGCACCGAGACGAGCTGGCCGCTCCGATCCTTGCCGCCTCCGGCCCGAACTTCGAGCGCGGCCGCGAGGCCGGCCGGAAGCTGACGCTCGACGAGGCGATCGAGTACGCACTGGACGATACAGATGCCTGAGCTACCGACCGGCACCGTCACGTTCCTCTTCACCGACATCGAAGGGTCGACACGCGTGCTGCACGAGCTCGGCGACTCCTATGCCGGGGTGCTCGCGGAGCACCGGCGCGTGCTGCGCGACGCGTTCGCGCGCCACGGCGGCGTCGAGGTCGACACTCAGGGCGACGCCTTCTTCGTCGCCTTCGCGCGGGCCTCGGACGCGGTGGCTGCAGCCGAGGAGGCACAGAGCGCACTCCGCGACGGTCCGGTCTCGGTGCGCATCGGCATCCACACGGGCGAGCCGATGGTCACGGAGGAGGGGTACGTCGGCATGGACGTCCATCGCGCGGCGCGCGTGATGAGCGCAGGCTACGGCGGCCAGGTGCTCGTCTCCGAAGCGACGCGGCGGCTGGTCGACGACAGCCGGCCTTTGCGCGACCTGGGGCCACAGCGCCTCAAGGACATGACGGCTCCCGAGCACATCTACCAGCTGGGCGACACCGACTTCCCGCCGCTGAAGACGCTCAACCAGACGAACCTACCCGTCGCGGCGAGCCCGCTCGTCGGGAGAGAGGACGAACTGGGCGAGCTTCTCGCCCTCCTCGAGGACGGCTACCGCGTGGTGAGCGTCACCGGCGCCGGCGGCTCCGGGAAGACGCGGCTGGCTCTCCAGGCCGCCGCCGAGTCCGTCGAGCGCTTCGAGCACGGTGTCTTCTGGGTGCCGCTTGCCGGGCTCGGCGATCCGCAACTGGTGCTGCCGGCGGTGGCGCAGACGCTCGGCGTTCGGGACGACCTCGCCGCCCACCTCGCCGATCGGCACGCCCTGATCCTGCTGGACAACTTCGAGCACCTGCTCGACGCGGCCGGCGAGGTGTCACGACTGCTCGCCGCCGCGCCGAACGTGAAGGCGCTGGTCACCAGCCGCTCGTCGCTTCGCATCGACGGCGAGCGTGAGTATCCGCTCGACCCGCTGCGAGACGCGGAGGCGGTGACGCTCTTCCTCGAGCGCGCCCGCGCCGCAGGCCGAACATTGGTCCCGGATGCGACGGTGGCCGAGATCTGCGAGCGCCTCGACCGGCTGCCGCTCGCGATCGAGCTGGCGGCCGCACGTGTGAAGCTCCTCGCACCCGCGGCGCTGCTCGAACGCCTGGAGCAGCGCCTGCCGCTGCTCACGGGAGGCCGTCGCGACGCCCCCGAGCGCCACCGGACACTCCGCGCCACGATCGCATGGAGCTACGAGCTGCTGGCCGACGAGCCGAGGCGACTCTTCGCCCGCCTCTCGGTCTTCGCCGGCAGCTTCTCGCTCGAGGCCGCGGAGGAGATCTGCCAAGCTGACCTCGACGCGCTCGGTGCTCTCGTGGAGCTCTCGCTCTTGAAGCCGGTCGGCGACGACCGCTTGCTCATGCTGGAGACGATCAGCGAGTATGCCGGCGAGCGGCTGGACGAGGTGGGCGACGGCGACGCGATCCGGCGGCGCCACGCGGAGTTCTTTCTGGCGCTCGCGGAGTCTGCCAACTTGACCGCGACGTCCGACGGCGAAATGGATCACGACTCCGTTAGTCGCGAGCAGGACAACCTGCGCGCCGCGCTCGATTGGGCGCTCGCGCGCGAAGAGCTCGAGGTCGGCTTGAGGCTCGCGATCGCGGCCGAGAGCTTTTGGAGCACGGCCAGCCCGATGGAGGGATACCGCCGGGTCTCCGCGTTCCTCGAGCAGGGGCGGGGGAGGATCTCCGGCAAACTGCTCGCCGACGCCCTTCGTACGTGCGCCAGCACGATCTACATCGTGGGCGAGTACGAGCGCGGCACGCGCTACATCGAGCAGAGCCTCGACGAGTATCGCCGAGTCGGCGACGAGCGGGGAATCGGCCACATGCTGCTCCGTCTCGCGGTAGAGGCGAACCGCGTCGGCGACCGCGATCGCGCGCGGGCGCTCGCGTTGGAAAGTGTCGAGAGTGCGCGCCGGGTCGGCTTTCGACGGGGCGAGCCGCTCGCGCTCGGGGTTCTCGCGACCCTGGAGTGCGCCGAGAATCGCCCTGAACGCGGCATGGAGCTGCTCGAGCGCGGTGCCGCGCTCGCCCGCGAGATCGGATTCACGTGGTGGGAGGCGGTCATCCTCAGCGACCTCGCCTTTTATGCGCTAGAGCTGGGACGTGCCGAGAACGCCGCCCGGTGGGCAGCACAGGCGCTTGTCCTCGCGCGGCGAATGGGAGACCGGCAGCGGCTCGTCCAAGGGGTGGCGCTGAGGGCTCAAGCCGCGGCCGCGGCCGGCGACCGCGAGCTCGCGGGACACCTGTGGGGGGCCATCGAGGCGGAGGAAGCACGCGGCCGCGTCGGTCAATGGGAGGACTACCGGGACGAGTTCGCCGTGGAGTTCCTCTCGGAGGCGAGCGAGGAGTTCGAGCGCGGCCGGGAGGCGGGCCGGCAGCTGACTCTCGACGAGGCGGTCGAGTACGCGCTGGGAGGTGGGGATGCGTAGCCTAGACTCGACGTACATGGCTCCGGCTGCAGGCCTCCGCGAGTGGATCGCGCTGCTCGAGCGCGAAGGCGAGCTCGTCCGCATCTCGGCCGAGGCCGACCCCGACCTGGAGATCACCGAGATCACAGATCGCACCGTCAGGGCCGGCGGCCCCGCGCTGCTCTTCGAGCGCGCGAAGGGCGCACGGCATCCGCTCCTCATCAACCAGTTCGGCACCGAGCGGCGCATGTGCATGGCGTTCGGCGTCGAGCGGCTGGACGATGTGGCCGCAAGGCTCTCGGACGTCCTCGAGATGCAGCCGCCCCAGGGCATCGCGGACAAGATCCGCGGGCTCAAGAAGCTCAAGTCGATCGCAGACTCGCGGCCGAAGAGGGTCGGCCGCGGCGCTTGCCAGGAGGTCGTCCTCACGGGCGACGAGGTCGATCTGGACCTCTTGCCGATCCAGCGCTGCTGGCCCGGCGACCCAGCGCCCTTCATCACGCTGCCCGCGGTCATCACGCACGACCCTCGCACCGGCACACGCAACGTCGGCATGTACCGCATGCAGAAGGTCGACCGCCGGACGACGCTGATGCACTGGCAGATCCACAAGGACGGCCGCGCGGACTACCTCATGACCGACGGCCGCCTGGAGGTGGCCGTAGCGCTCGGCCTCGACCCGATCACCGCCTATTCGGCGAGCGCGCCGCTGCCCAAGCACATCGACGAGTTCATGCTCGCCGGCTTCCTCAAGGGCTCACCGGTCGAGGTGGTCAAGGGGAAGACGGTCGACGTCGAGGTGCCGGCGAACGCGGAGATCGTGCTCGAGGGCTACGTGGAGCGGGACGACCTTGCGCCGGAGGGCCCGTTCGGCGACCACACGGGCTTCTACACGGGCGTCGAGCCGTTCCCGGTCTTCCACCTGACCGCGATGACCATGCGACGCGACGCGATCTACCCCTCGATCGTGGTCGGCAAGCCGCCGCAGGAGGACGCTTGGCTCGGGAAGGCGACCGAGCGTATCTTCCTCCCCGCGGTGCGAATGACCGTGCCGGAGATCGTGGACTACGACCTGCCCGTCTCGGGCGTGTTCCACAATTGCGCCATCGTGTCGATCCGCAAGGCGTTCCCCGGCCATGCCAAAAAGGTGATGCACGCGATCTGGGGGCTCGGGATGCTCTCGCTAACGAAGTCGGTGGTAGTGGTGGATGAGCACGTCAACGTGCACGACTACGCCGAGGTCTTCTTCTACGTGGGTGCGAACGTCGACCCGAAGCGCGACGTCATCCTCTCGGAAGGGCCGCTCGACCACCTGGATCACGCGCCGACGCTGCAGTTCCAGGGCGGCAAGATCGGGATCGACGCGACCGCCAAGGGGCCGCTCGAAGGCACCCGTCCCTGGCCGGAGGAGATCTCGATGTCGGCAGAGATCAAGGAGCGTGTCGACCGGCGCTGGGACGAGTATGGGATCGCCGATTCCACCCCCGGGCGAGGCGGCGGACGGCGCCGGCGCACGTTTCGGCTGTTACGTCGTTGACAAGTGCTACGCGCGATCTATTGAATCCCCATAGGTAAGCGGACCGGAGGCGCACAAAGAGTGGAACGAAGCGGCGGCGACCAAGGGCCTCATCTCCCGGCCCCCAGTCTGTGGCCCGTCGGTTTCGCGGTCGGGATCGTTTGCATCCTCGCCGGTCTCGTGGTCAGCTGGCCGGCGGTCGCGGCCGGAGCCCTCATCACTGTCATCTTCGGATTCCTCTGGGTTCGCGACGCGACGACAGAGCACCGGCGGATGGACCTGCACGAAGAGCCGGCCGGCGGGCCTGCTCCTGCACGGCGCTCTGTCGAGCCGATTCCGGCCCACAAAGGCGAGGCAGCGATGCCGGCGCCCCACGACGAAGCGGAGATCGACCGGTTCCCGCGCAACAAGTTCCTCGAGGGCGCGACGCTCGGGCTCGGTGCGGCGATAGGCGGCATCGTCACGCTGCCGGTACTCGGATTCGCGGTGCTGCCCGCTTTCACCGATCAGGAGACCGAGGAGGTCGACGTCGGAACCCTCGGCGACTACCCGGAGGGCGAGTGGAGGATCGCAACCTTCCTCGAGGATCCCGACGCGGGCGAAGTATCCCGGCGCACCGCCTACGTCCGGAACAACGGCCCTCTAGAAGGGCGCCCGAGCTTCACGGTCGTCTCGAACCGCTGCGTGCACCTGGGCTGCCCCGTACAGCCCGGTGGCCCGAGCGAAGAGGACAAAAAGAAGATCGTGAGGGGCGAAGGCGGCACGCAGGTCGAGCTGACCCCCACGCAGCCGTCCAACTTCGGCTGCCCGTGTCACGGCGGCGCCTACGACATCGAGGGCAACCGCACCGCAGGCCCGCCGGTCCGTGCGCTCGACCGCTACGAGTTCTCGATCCGAAACGGGCGCCTCTTCCTCGGCAAGACCTACAGCGTCTCCGAGGTGCAGGGCGAGGGCAAGGACGCCCGCATCAAGCGCTACCGTCTCGCCGGCCCCGGTCAGCACGTGGACGGGCTCGAGTCGTGGCTGTACCCGATCCAGCCTCCCGAATGAGAGACGAGCCGCATGCCGCGACGTAAGTCAGCCCGCCGCCAGAAGCTCGAGCAGCTCATCGCGTACCCCATCGACTGGCTCGAGGAGCGCTCCGGACTGATCGGGGGGCTTCGCTACTTCCTGTTGCGCAAGGTCCCGGGCGACACGAGCTGGTGGCACACGCTCGGCTCGGCGACGCTGACGGCCTTCATCGTTCAGACCGTGACCGGCGTGGTCCTCGCCATGTACTACAAGCCCGATCCGGACAAGGCGTACGAGTCGATCCGCTTCATCACCGACGACCTCACCTTCGGCTGGCTCGTCCGCGGCATGCACCGCTGGGGTGCGAGCGTCTTCATCATCCTGATGTTCTTCCACATGGCGCGCGTCTTCCTGTTCGGCGCGTACAAGTACCCGCGCGAGCTCAACTGGATCATCGGCGTCCTGCTGCTCGTGCTGGGCATGCTCGAAGGATTCACGGGTTACCTGCTGCCGTGGGACCAGACCGCCTACTGGGCGACCGTCGTAGGAATCAACCTGAACGGCACGGCTCCATTCCTCGGACCCTTCTTGGCGCAGTTCCTCCAGGGCGGCGCCGAGATCGGCAACGAGACACTGAGCCGGTTCTACGCCATGCACATGCTGCTGATTCCCGGCGGCCTGTTCGCCCTCATCGGGCTGCATTTGTACCTGGTCATCCGCCTGGGTGTGAGCTCCCCGCCCTGGTCTCCCGAGGCAGCGGGCGAAGAGCGCGTGGAGGCGCCGCCCGAGGGCCGCGCCGGGCTCGTCCAGCCAGGCCCGCGAGGAGGTTACGCCAAGTGAGTCGTAGGCTGGACGAGAGGCGGGAGGCGTACCAGCGCTACAAGCGGGACGTCAACGAGCGCGGGAAGCCGTTCTACCCCTACGCGATGTTCCACGACACGGTGATGAGCCTCGTCGTGGTCTCGGTGATCGCTGCGCTCGCGGTGATCTGGAAGCTCACCGCCGAGGAAGAGCCCGACGCCTCGGGCGCGCTCGGCGTCCTGTACGGCGAGGAGGCGGACCCCGGCACGACCAACTTCATCCCGCGCCCGGACTGGTACTTCTACTTCCTCTTCTACCTCCTGCGGATCTTCAAGTGGCCCGACTCGGTCATCCTGGGCACGGTCGGGGTTCCCACCATCGCGCTCATGCTGCTGCTCGCGCTGCCGTTCATCGACCTGCGGCGTGAGCGCAAGCTGCTCCGCCGGCCGGTGGCCATCGTGGCGGCCATCCTGACCGTGGTCTCGATGGGTGTGCTGACGTATAAGGGAGCGACGGCCAGGGAGTCGCTCGGCACCGAGGCGGTGCTGGCCGTGCCGGAGTGGGTCGAGCAGCAGCAGTTGCCGCAGGAGGCGGAAGCCGGTGCGCGGCTGTTCGCCGAATCGTCGTGTCTGAACTGCCACATCTACCTCGGCTCCGGTGCAGCCAACCTGGGCGCGCCCGAGCTGACGGAGATCGGCGCCTCCAACAAGGGCGTCGACTACTTCCGGCAGTACGTCGCCAATCCGGCGAAGTTCGGGAACCAGCGCATGCCGCCCTTCCAGGGTCTCGGCGACGAGAACCTCAGGAACATCGGAATCTTCCTCGACGCCTCCAAGGGCCCGAAGTAGCCCGCCCGGCGAGCCGCGCATGCATGTCTTCCTCGGGGTAACGGGCGCCTCCGGCGCCCCGTACGCGGCTCGCCTGCTGGAGGCGCTCGCGGCCGCGGACTGCGAGGTCGGCATCTCCGCCTCGTCAGCCGGAGTCGAGGTGCTGGCGACCGAGCTCTACGGCGACCCGCGGTTGCCGCGGGACGAGACGCTCGCACGCTTCATCGAGCCTGCCGGCGGCGCCGCACGCGTGTACGACCCGAACGATTTCAAAGCCCCCTACGCGAGCGGCTCGGCGAAAGTCGACGCGTACGTCGTCTGCCCCTGCTCGATGGGAACGGTGGGGACCGTCGCGACCGGCGCGATGGCGAACCTGATTCACCGCGCGGTCAGCGTCGCCCTCAAGGAAGGGCGGAAGCTCGTGCTCGTACCACGCGAGACGCCGCTCTCGACCATTCATCTGGAGAACATGCTGCGGCTCAGACAAGCCGGTGCCGTCATCCTCTTCGCCGCACCGGGCTTCTACCACGGCGCCGAGACGTTGGACGACCTGGTCGACTTCGTGGTCAGCCGCTGCCTCGACCAGCTCGGCCTCGAGAACGCGCTCGCCAGGCGCTGGGGGCAGGGATGACCGCCGGAGCCGGCCGCCTGCCGGCGGACGGCGTGCGGGCGATGTTCGACCGCATCGCGCCCGTGTACGACGCGATGAACCGTCTGATGACCGCCGGGCTCGATCGCCGCTGGAGGCGGATCACCGTGGAGGCAGCTGTGCGACCGGGAGACCGTGTGCTCGACGGATGCTGCGGGACCGGCGACCTCGCCGTCGCCGCTCTCCGGGCGGGGAGCGGCGAGGTGGTGGGCATCGACTTCTCCGAGCGCATGCTGGAGCGCGCGCGCCGCAAGTCAGGCGACGTGAAGTGGGTCCGCGGCGATCTGCTCACGCTTCCTTTCGAGGACGCGTCGTTCGATGCGGCCACCGTCGGCTTCGGCGTTCGCAACCTCGATGACCTCGAGCTCGGGCTGTCCGAGCTTCGGCGTGTGCTGCGCCCGGGCGGGCGACTGGCCATCCTGGAGATCACGCGTCCGCGCGGCGTCCTCGCACCGTTCTACCGTTTGTGGTTCGACGTCCTCATCCCGGCCGCCGGGAAGGTTCTTCCCGGGGGCTCGGCGTATACGTACTTGCCCCGCAGCGTTCGGCGCTTCCCCGGACCCGACGATCTCGCCGGGCTCGTCCGCCGCGCGGGCTTCGAGCGAGTCGTCTACCGATTGCTCGCGGGCGGGATCGTGGCGCTTCACGTCGGAGTCGCCCGGTGACGGCACTCGCCTCCGTTCGCGAGACACCGGGTCTCGATGGTTATCTGGAGGCTGTCGAGGTGCGGCTCGAGGCGGCCCTCGCCGGGTATCCGGGACTCGCGGCCACGGCCGCGGGTGAGGCACTCACGGGCGGAAAGCGCCTGCGCCCGTTGCTCGCTTTTCTCGCGGCTCCGCCCGGGTCCGAGCCTCCCGTCGCCGCCGGCGCCGCGATCGAGCTCGTGCACATGGCGACTCTCGTCCACGACGACCTCGTCGATCGTGCGGCGCTTCGACATGGAAGACCCTCGGTCTGGAGCACGTACGGCTCGGGAGCGGCCGTCGCGACCGGCGACTTCCTCTTCGCGCGGGGCTTCGCGGAGCTCGCGACGACGAGAGACGCTCGGGCCGTCGGGGTGCTCGCAGAGGCTGCCGTCGCGCTCTCCCGTGGCGAGGCGCTGCAGCGCCGGCAGGCATTTGACCCCGACACGACAATCGAGAGCTATCTCGAGCGCTGCACGCTCAAGACCGGAAAGCTCTTCGAAGCGGCGTGCCGGCTGGCCGGCGGCTCGGGCGAGTTCGGCCGGACGCTCGGGATCGCATTCCAGATCGCGGACGACATCCTCGACTGCGCCGGTGATGCCGCCGACACCGGCAAGGTGCCCGGCACCGATCTGCGCGAGGGAACGCCGACGCTTCCGCTGCTGCTGGCTGCTCGGGAAGATCAGATCGTGCGACGAGCGCTCGCCGGCGGGTCGCTGGAGGGCGCTCTTGTTCGGGTCGCGGCGACGGGCGCGCTCGACCAGGCTCGCGAGACCGCGCTCATGTACGCGGAGCGCGCGAGGGCGTCACTGAACGGCGAGCTGCACCGGGAAGAGCTCGAGGCTCTGACGTACGCCGCGGTGGAGAGGAACCGGTAGACCGGCGATGTCACCGGTCGAGCCACTGATGGCCGTCGTCGACCGTATCGGCGCGCTGGACGCGATCCGCGAGAAGGTGGAGGCGAACGAGCGCCTCGACTTCGAGGACGGCCTTGAGCTGCTCGAGTCCAACGATCTTCTGGGCCTCGGCGATCTCGCCGACCTGGCGCGGCGCAAGCGGGGTGGGAGCGACGAGGTCTACTTCGTTCAGAACCTGTATTTGAACCAGACGAACGTCTGCCGCGTGAAGTGCAAGTTCTGCGCCTTTGCGGTCACGCAGAAGCAGAGCGACGCCTACACGTTCACGGCCGAGCAGCTCGTCGAGGACGCGCTGCGGCAACGGGAGCTGACCGGCTTCACCGAGATCCACATGGTCGGCGGGGAGAGCCCGCACCTCGATTTCGACTACTACGTCGAGGTCGTCCGGCTGCTCAAGCAGGCGATGCCGCAGGTGCACCTGAAGCTCTTCACCGCGAGCGAGATCCACCACATGACCAAGCTCTCGGGCCTTTCGCACGAGGAGGTGCTGGTCGAGCTCAAGAGTGCCGGCCTCGGATCGCTTCCGGGCGGCGGCGCCGAGGTCTTCGCCGACCGCGTCCGGCGCCTGGTCGCGCCGGGCAAGGAGCACTCCGACTTCTGGTTCCACACGCACCGCACCGCGCATCGCCTGGGGATCCCGACGCACTGCACGATGCTCTACGGTCACGTGGAGACGTACGAGGAGCGCGTCGACCACTGGCTTCGTCTGCGGGACCTGCAGGACGAGACCGGCGGCTTCCTCGCATTCATCCCGCTCGCGTTCCATCCCGAGAACACCGTCTTCGAGCGGCGCGGCTGGCGCCACACGACGGGGAGCGACGACCTGAAGATGATCGCCGTGTCGCGGTTGATGCTCGACAACATCCAGAACATCAAGGCCTACTGGATCATGATGGGCATGCCGCTCGCGCAGGTGGCGCTCCACTTCGGCGCCAACGACGTGCAGGGCACGGTCGTCCGCGAGCAGATCTTCCATGCTGCGGGCGCCCGCACGGAGACGGAGCAGAAGATCGGTGAGCTCGTCCGCTTCGTGACCGACGCCGGGCGGATTCCCGTGCAGCGAGACACGCTCTACAACGAGCTGCGCCGGTGGTGAAGATGAGCCAGACCATCCCTGCGCAATGATCCGGCTGGGGCGCATCTCCTACGTCAACATGGCGCCGGTCTTCCACCGGCTCGAGGCCGACGTGGAAGAGATCTCGGGTGTTCCGACGGAGCTGAACCGCAGACTGCTCGACGGCGAGCTCGACCTCGCGCCCATTTCCTCGATCGAGTACGCCCGCCACGCCGAGCGGCTGCAGATCCTGCCGCGGCTGTGCGTCTCCTCCGAGGGGGCAGTGGACTCGATCCAGCTCGTCTCGCACGTCCCTCTCGAACGCATACTGTCGGTGGCCGTCACGCCGGAGAGCGCAACCTCGGTCGTGCTCACGAGGGTGCTGCTACCCGGGGCGGTACACCTTCCGGCGGACGAAGAGGCCGACGCGAAGCTCCTGATCGGCGACGCAGCGCTCCTGAGTGCTTTCCAGGACCCCACGCCGCATCACGACCTCGGGCGCCTCTGGCTCGAGCGCACTGGGCTACCCATGGTCTTCGCCGTGTGGGCCGCGCCCGAGCCCGTGCCCGGCGGCGTGCTCGAGCTCGAGGAAGCGCTCGTCACCTCCGTTCGGCGCGCGCGCGCCGAGCCCGAGCGTCTTGCTTACGAGGCGAGCGAGCGCTACGGCTACCCGCCGGGCTTCCTCGCCCGCTACTTCGAGAAGCTGCGGTATAGCTTCGGGCCCCGCGAGCGCGCCGGCCTCGTGACGTTCCTCGAGCTGGCGTGTGACGTGGGCGCGCTCGAGCGTGTGCCCGAGCTCCGGTTCGTGCGGGAGGAGGTCCCCGCTTGAGCGGCGGCGTCGCGGGCATCGACCACGTTCAGCTCGCCGCCCCGCCCGGATGCGAGGAGGAGGCGCGCGGATTCTTCGGCGGCGTTCTCGGTCTCGAGGAGATCCCGAAGCCGGAGTCCTTGCGCGCGCGTGGGGGCGTCTGGTTCCGCTGCGGCGACCAGGAGCTGCACCTCGGGGTGGAGGAGGGGTTCGCGCCGGCTCGGAAGGCTCACCCGGCGCTGAGCGTGCGCGGGCTGGAGGACCTGCGCACGCGCCTCGTCGGCGCGGGAGTCGACGCGGTCGACGACGACTCGATTCCGCACCTTCGCCGCGTCTACGCCCACGACCCGTTTGGGAACCGCCTGGAGTTCGTCGAGGACATCCGTCTCGACGAACTCCAGGCGGAATCTCAATCCGGTGCCAGACTTCAGTCTGGCTTCGGCGTACCCAGCAAGGTGGGCGCCGTCGATGGAACCGAGGAAGTACCAGAGTGAGCGGTCCCGAAATAAAGACCCACGTGATTCTTGAGCGCGCCCTCCACGGGGAGCGGATTTCCGAAGCGGAGGCGCTTGTGCTCCTCGAATCACGCGATCTCATCTCAGTCGGGCGCGCCGCCAACGAGCTGCGCGCGCGCAAGACGGACCCGGGGCGCGTCACCTTCATCATCGACCGCAACCTGAACTACACGAACGTCTGTTACACCGACTGCCATTTCTGTGCCTTCTACCGCAGGCCGGGCGACCGCAACGAGGGCTACCTGCTGCCGAAGCCCGTGATCTTCAAGAAGATCGAGGAGACGCTCGCGATCGGCGGCACCGGGCTCCTCATGCAGGGCGGCCATCACCCTGACCTGGCCATCGACTACTACGAGGACCTCTTCCGCTCGATCAAGATGCGCTACCCGATCCATCTGCATGCGCTCTCGCCGTCCGAGGTGCAGCACATCGCGCGCCGCTCGAAGCTCGACATCCCTCAGACGCTCACGCGGCTCCGGGACGCCGGGCTCGACTCGATCCCCGGTGGCGGCGCAGAGATCCTCGTCGACCGTGTACGCGACATCATCGCCCCCAAGAAAACCACCTCGAAGGAATGGCTGGGCGTCATGCGGCACGCGCACCGCCTGGGCATGTCGACGACGGCGACCATGATGTACGGCCACGTAGAGACCATCGCCGAGCGGGTCGAGCACATGCGCGCGATCCGCGAGCTGCAGGACGAGACGCGCGGCTTCCGCGCCTTCATCTCCTGGACGTTCCAGAGTGACGGCAACCGCCTCGCGGACAAGGTTCCTCGGGACGCCATGCCGACCTCGTTCGACTATCTGCTCACCCAGGCGGTGAGCCGCATCTACCTCGACAACGTCGATCACATCCAGTCGTCGTGGGTGACGCAGGGCCTGAAGATCGGGCAGGTCGCGCTCGACTTCGGCGCCGACGACCTCGGCTCGGTGATGATCGAGGAGAACGTTGTCTCGGCTGCAGGAACGACCCACCGGACGTCGACGGAAGAGCTCGTCCACCTGATCAAGGCGCTCGGCAAGACGCCTGTCCAGAGAGACACGCTCTATCGAGAGGTGAAGGTCTGGAACTGACGACCGCGGCGCTTTCCTGGGCGTCGTACGCGGACGCGGACGTGCACCGCCTCGAGGAAGAACGCATCTTCGCCCGCACGTGGCAGTACGTGGGTCACGCGGGTCAGGTCTCCAACCCGGGCGACGTCTTTCCCGTGCGGCTCGGGCGCATCCCCGGCGTGGTCGTTCGCGACCTCGGCGGCGAGCTTCGGGCGCTCGTCAACGTCTGCCGTCACCGCGGATCGCTCGTCGTCGACGAGCCGGGCAACCGGCGGACGCTGCAGTGCCCGTATCACGCGTGGACGTACGAGCTGGACGGTCGCCTGCGCTCCGCTCCGCGGTCCGAGAGGGAAGCCTCCTTCGATCGATCGCGGCTGGCACTGGTTCCGCTCGCTCTCGACGCGTGGGGCCCTTTCCTTTTCGTGAACCCCGATCCGGACGCCGCACCGCTCGCAGACATTCTCGGCGATCTGCCTGCACGGGTGGCGTCAGCCGGCGTGGACGTCGATGGGCTTAGCTTTCACCACCGAGCGGAGTGGGAGGTGGCTGCGAACTGGAAGCTCCTCTGCGAGAACTTCCTCGAGTGCTACCACTGCTCGATCGCCCACCAGGGGTTCAGCAGCCTCGTGGACGTCTCGCCCGACTCGTACCGCCTCGAGGCGAGCGAGTGGTTCTCGAGCCAGTACGGCCCAGTGAGGAGCGACGGAACGGCCACGTACGACGCCGTCGGCGAGGTCGAGCGCGGTCAGTTCCACCTGCTGTGGCCCAACACGTGCATCAACATCTTTCCCGGCCGGCCGAACCTCTCCATCGGGCCGATCATGCCCACAGAGCCCGAGCGCACGAGCCGCTTCCTCGACTACTTCTTCGCCTCCGGCACGGACGAGAGCTGGATCCGCGACCTGCTGCAGTTCGACGACCAGGTCGGCCGGGAGGACACCATCCTCGTCGAGCGCGTGCAGCTCGGGGTTCGCTCTGGCGTGATCCCCACCGGGCGGCTGCTCGAGGAGAGCGAGCACCTGATCGCGCACTTCCAGCGGCTCGTGGCGGCCGCGCTGTCCGACATGACGTGAGCGCTACGCGGTTGAGGTAGCGTGCGCGAGCGTCTCCGCCTCGGAGACCTGCTCGTCGATCACCTCGAGCCCCGAGCTCCAGAAGGCGGGGTCGGTGAGATCGATGCCTACGCGCCGCGCCAGATCGTTCGGCGGCTGCGAGCCGCCGGCGGACAGCAGCTCGAGGTAGTACGGGACGAAAGAGGGCCCCTCGGCCTCGTAGCGGGCATAGAGGGACAGAGACAGCAGGTTCCCGAACGCGTACGCGTAGACGTAGCCGGGCGTGTGGATGAAGTGCGGGATGTAGCTCCACCACATCATGTAATCGTCGCTCATCTGAACCGAGTCGCCGAACATCGCGCGCTGTGTCCGAAGCCACTCCTCGCCGAAGCGCTCGGCCGAGAGCTCACCCTCTTCCCGGCGGGCGTTGTGCACGAGATCCTCGAAACGGTTCATGGCGATCTGGCGGAAGATGGAAGCGAACATGCCCTCCAGCCGGCCGGCGAGGAGCGCCAACCGACCGCGGGGGTCGCTCTCGTCGGCGAGGACGCGGGAGAACGTGACCGCCTCGCCGAAGATCGAAGCGCACTCGGCCAGCGTGAGCGGGGTCGACGAGTTGAACAGGCCGAGCTTGCCGGCCAGCACCTGGTGCACTCCGTGCCCCAGCTCGTGCGCGAGCGTCATCACGTCGGTGCGTCGGGACGTGTAGTTGAGGAGTATGTATGGGTGCGCCGACGGGACGGCCGGGTGGGAGAAAGCGCCTCCCTGCTTGCCGGAGACCGGCGGCGCATCGATGTAGCCGTCGAAGAATCGCTCGGCGATGGAGGCCAGCTCGGGCGAGAACGACCGGTAGGCGTCGAGTACCGTCGCGACCCCCTCGTCCCACCCGACCTCGCGCTCGTCGGGGAGGAGTGGTGCGTAGCGGTCGTGCTCGTTGAGCTCGTCGATCCCGAGCAGCTCGGCTTTCAGCCGGTACCAGCGCGCCGGGAGGTCGTAACGCGAGGTGACCGCGTCCACGAGCGCCTGCACGGTTGAGTCCTCCACCTCGTTCCCGAGGTTCCGGGAGGCGATCCAGGACGGGTAGCTCCGCAGGCGGTCATCGACCCACTTGTCAGCCAGGATCGTGTTCAGGATGTACGTTCGCACCGGCAATCCATCCTGCAAGGCTTCGGTGATCGCGGCTCCCGCGCGCTGACGACGGTCCCGATCCGGGTCGTAGAGGACGGACAGTGCGACGTCGAGTGTCATGTCCTTCCCCTCGAAGGGCACCTCGATCGTCTGGGTAACCTGCGTGAAGAGGCGAACCCATGCCGACAGCCCGGTTGGCTGCTTCTCGGCCAGCACCTTCTCCTCCGGCTCTGACAGGAGGTGCGGACGGAAGCGGCGCGCGGACTCGAGGAAGTGACGCCAGTCCGAGAGCGCGTCGTCGGCGAGGAGCTCGTTCGTCCGATCGTCCGGCACGGCGGCCCACTCCAGCTGGAAGAAGAGCAGCTCGGTGGCGACCGCCGCCGAGCGCTCTTCGACCTTCTGCAGGAGCGCGCCGCGCGTTGGATCGGCGGTGTCGGTGCAGAAGTGGAGGTATGCGAAAGTCTCGGCCTTCTGGAGCAGCTCGCGGATCGCCTCCAGCTCTTCGATCGCGCCGGCGAGGTCGGCGGCGCCCAACGTTCCCACCCGGCCGTGGTAGCGACCAGAGAACGCGTTCGCGTCCTCGACCGTCTGCGCCAGATCGGCCTCTAGACGCTCGTCCTCGGGTCCCGTGTAGAGCGGGGCCAGGTTCCAGCGAACGGACTCGAGAGCAGCCACGCAGAGCATTCTAGGGGGCTCGTAGGCCACGAGCCGCATTCGTTCCGCTACTTTGCGAGCGGGTCATGCTCGGGAGAATTCTCATCGTCTGCCTTGCAGCGGGCATCGTGGCCTTGCCGGCGGGCGGCGCCGGTCTGGTGCTCATCCTGCCCGGCGTGACCTACGAGCGGCAGGTGCAATACACGCGGCACGGGCCGGTCGTGGTGCACGTGATGACAGCGCCGAGGCCGGGCGGACAGTACGAGCTTCGGCCGCTCCTGTCCAACAACGCCATCCCGGGCGTCGAGCGGCTGACGGCCATGCAACGGCGCACGCCGGCAAACACGACGCTCGCCGGGATCAGCGGCGACGAGAGTGTCGCCGGGACGTTCTTCCAGAGCGGCGTCCTGCAGAGCCTGCCGGTCGCGGGTCGCACCACGATCGCGATCGACGCCCAGGGGATTCTTCGCATCGAGCGGGTCTCCGTCTTCGCCACCTGGGCCGGCGCGGGTCAGCGCAGGCCGGGGCTGCTTCTCAACCAGCAACCCGGGCCGAACGGCGCCAGCCTCTACACGCCGGCCTTCGGTCCCACGACGCCGGCCGGCGTCGAGACCGTGGAGGCGGTGATCGCCGGAATGCCCCCGGTCACTCCGAACTCCGACCTCGCAGGCCGTGTGGTGGAGATCTCCCCGGGGAGCGGAAAACGAATTCCGCCCGACGGCGCGGTGCTCGTCGCGCGCGGGTCGGCGGCCGGTCGGCTGGCGGCCGAGGCTCCTCTCGGAGCGACCGTCACGGCCCGCTTCTTGACGTCGAGCCTCCCCGCGGGAGTCGTTCATGCGGTCGGCGGCGGCCCGACCCTCGTCCGGGGCGGCCGTCCGGTGTTCCGGTCCGGCGAGCAGTTCTCGGTCAACGAGCTCGCCCTCCGCCAGGCGCGCGGGGCCATCGGCCAGCGGGCGGACGGGAGGATCCTCTTCGTCGCCGTCGACGGCGGGCAACCGGGGTACAGCACGGGGCTCACGAACTACGAGCTGGCGCAGACGATGGTTCGACTGGGGGC
Source organism: Actinomycetota bacterium (assembly GCA_013812265.1). Lineage (GTDB taxonomy): Bacteria > Actinomycetota > Thermoleophilia > Gaiellales > Gaiellaceae > JACCTQ01. The sequence goes on along the minus strand of JACCTQ010000022.1, from coordinate 1,110 downwards.
GGCCACCGCCGCGGGTACCACCGTCGGGCGCGCAACGACGATGGCGTCCGAGGGCAAGCTCCTGAACCGTCCGCAGTTCGGCGAGCGCGCCGTTTCCGACGCCCTCGTCATCTCGTACACGGCTCCGCCCGCCCCCAAGTGAGCTCGAGGTGATCCCGGTCGAGGCGATGCCTCTCGCCTCCGTCCTCAGCTCCATCACGGACGCCGTGGTCACCGCCATCGGCGACCACGGCGTGTATGCCGTCTTCCTGCTCATGCTCGTGGATGCCGTGCTGCCCGCCGCGAGCGAGCTGGTGATGGTGTACGCGGGCGCCGTCGCGGCCGGGGCTTTCGCCGGGCAGGAGGTCGTGCTCTTCGGTTGGGAGCCGGGTTCCGGCCCTGCGCGCTTCCTGACGATGGTGCTGGCTGGAACGGTCGGCTACACGATCGGGTCCGTTCTGGGGTGGGCGATCGGTGTGTACGGCGGCAGGCCGTTCCTCGACCGGCGCGGCCGCTGGTTGCACCTGGGGCCCGAGCAGGTCGAGCGCGCGGGGCGCTGGTTCGACCGCTACGGACAGGCTGCGGCCTTCCTCGGCCGCATCACCCCCGTCGCTCGCTCGTTCATCGCCATCCCGGCGGGAGTCTTCCGCCTCGCGCTCGCGCCCTACACCGCGCTGACCTTTGCCGGCTCTACGCTCTGGTGCCTGGGCTTCGCCTCTGCCGGATGGGCACTCGGCTCTCGCTGGGAGAGCTTCCACGACAACTTCCGCTACGTGGATTACGCCGTTGCCGCCCTCGTGGTCGCGGCGCTTGCCTACCTGCTCCTCCGCAGAAGGTCGTCGAGATGGTTGATCGGAAATTCCCACGGGCCGGATGGCGGCCACGACACGGCGCCGGAACGTCGCCCTCGCCCTTGACAAGGCATCCTGCCTTGCCCGCGGACGAGGGCGGCGTCCGGCTTGGTCGATGCCGTCCCCGACGGTGTGCCAATTTCTGATCAAGCATCTAGTAGGACTTTGTCACTCACGGCGTGGAAACAGGAGGAGCTGGTGGAGGTCGATTGCTTGTGAGCAGGTGCGGCAGTGGCCGTCCCAACAGCGCAGGAGGGGCTGCAGGAACAACACCGCCTGC
>JACCTQ010000365.1 GCA_013812265.1 Actinomycetota bacterium | reverse complement strand
CCAGGCGTGGTCGCCGAAGTCCCGGATAACAAGCGCTGGTCTCGTAGCGCCGTAGCGGCGCTGGTCGCGCTCGCCCTCGCTGGGGCGCTCGCGAGTGCCGGAACGATCGGCGAGCGGGACGGCGACGAGGGCTGGGGCGATCTGTGGCCCGTTCTGCTGATTATCGCGGGGGCGACTCTCGTCGTTTTCGCGTTCCTGGTGCCGCGGACGATCGTGAATCGGAGAAACGCCGGCATTGCCGGCCTCGCTCTGAGCGCACTCGCGGTAGCCGCTGTCGTCGTCTTCTGGACGGGACTCCCTCCCATCCTCGCCATCGGAGGCGTCGTGCTGGGGCACGAGGCTTGGCGGCGGACGGAGCCTGGCGAAGGGCGCGTGCTCGCGACCGGGGCGCTGGTGCTCGGCGCCGGGGCGCTCGTGGCCTACGTGATCGCCGCCCTTGCCGATCAGAGCTAAGGGCCTGAAGAACCTTCGCTACCCGGTCCCGACGGGTTGCTGAACTCCCGGAACTGGCCGGTGACGAGGTAGGCGGTCTGCTCGCCGATGTCGACCGCGTGGTCGCCGATCCGCTCGAGGCATCCCGACACGACGATCATCCGCATTCCCCATTCGCGTAGCGCCGGATCGTGGCCGAGCCGGAGCACCCGCTCCACGACCCGGCGGTTGGCCTTGTCGATGGCGTCGTCCAGCTGGGGGAGGGACTCGGCGCCGTCGACGTCTCGCTCTCGGAAGGACTGCAGGGCCACGCGCACCATCTCGCTTGCCTGAGCAGCCGTCTCCTCGAAACCTTCTACGAGCGGTGAGCCGGGCGAGACGTCGGGGGCGAGCTTGGTGAGCTTTGCGATCGTGACCGCGTAGTCCGCGATGCGCTCGAGGTGCATGTTCGAGTGCACGATCGCGAGGACGAGGCGCAGGTCGCTCGCGACCGGTGTCTGGCGTGCGAGCAGCAGTTGGGCATCCTCCTCCACCTGAACGTAGAGATGGTCGACCTCGACGTCTGACGCGATCAGAGCATCGGCGACCGCGACGTTCCGTTCCCCGATCACGGCGCGGGCGCGGTCGAGTGTCCCGAGCACCAGCTCGCCCTCCGCGAGCAGTGTCCGTTCGAGCCTCTGCAGCTCCTCCCGAAACCCTGCCCTCATCGACCGCGGCCCGTGCACGAACCCCTCCCTCTTCACCTGCTTACAACCAAAAGTTAACCAAGTGTCGGCCCCACTGCGCCCGGGGCGGCGGAACAATTCGGGTGAACACTGCGAAAGGAGACGAATGAATCGTAATTTGGCACGAATGCCACGGTTTATCCTGCTCGCGCTCGGCGTGTCTCTGGCCATCACGGCCATCGCCGCGGCGGGGACTGCAGGTACGCAGGCTCTGCGCGGCACCATTCAGGCCGACGGGTCGAGCACGGTTGGGCCGTACGTGCAGGCTGCGGCACAGGGATTCGAGAAGAAGAACAAGAGCGTCCGCATCGTCGTCGGGATCTCGGGCACGGGCGGCGGCTTCGAGCGCTTCTGCCGGGGAGAGACAGATCTGTCGAACGCCTCCCGTCCGATCAAGCAGACCGAGTCGACCAAGTGCCGGGACAAGGACGTCCGCTACGTTGCGTTCCACGTGGCGAACGACGGCCTCTCGGTCGTGGTCAACAAGTCGAACACCTGGGCCAGCTGCCTGACGACCGAGGAGCTCAAGTCGATCTGGGATACGGGATCGAAGGTCGACAACTGGAACGACGTGCGCTCGGGCTTTCCGAACGTGCCGCTCAGGCTGTTCGGCCCGGGCACCGACTCCGGCACTTTCGACTTCTTCACGGAGAAGATCAACGGTAAGAGCCGCCGGAGCCGGTCGGATTACCAGGCCACCGAGAACGACAACGTCATCGTCCGGGGCGTCTCGGGAGAGCGCGGAGGAATGGGGTACTTCGGCCTCTCGTACTACGTCGAGAACAAGAACCGGCTCAAGGTGGTCGGCGTCAACAATGGCAGTGGCTGTGTCAAGCCCAGCATCCAGACGGTCCAGAACGGGAAGTACAAGCCTCTGGGCCGGCCGCTCTTCGTCTACGCGAAGCGCGACTCCTTCCGGCGGGCCGAGGTGCGTGGGTTCGTCGGCTACATGCTCAACAACCAGAAGTCGATCGCGACCAAGTCCGACTTCGTCCCGCTCACGAAGAAGCAGGTCGCGCGGGCCAAAGAGTTCTACAAGAACGCGCTCAAGGGCTAGCAGACCACACCGATCTACCACCACGGAGGGTGCCGAAAGGCGCCCTCCGTTGATCTATCTCTATTTAGACAGGATGTTCCATCCTGTCTCTAGTGGTGGCCGAGGTCCTCGGGCCGTGATGCGTCTGTGAACTCCCGAAACTCGCCGCTCACGAGGAACGCCGTCTGCTCGCCTATGTCGACGGCATGGTCTCCGATTCGCTCGAGGCAACGCGAGACGATCAGCATGCGGAGACCCCACTCGTGCAGCTCGGCATCGTTCCCGAACGAGAGCACGCGCTCGACGACACGCCGATTGGCGCGATCGATCAGCTCGTCCATGTCCACGAGCGCCTCGCCGGCCTCGGCGTCCCGGCGCGCGAAAGCGTCGAGCGCGAAACGGATCATCTCCTCCGCGCGGGCGCCCATGTCCTCGAATCCTTCGACGAGAGCCGGGTCGGGCGAATGCTGGTGCGAAAGCTTCGTGAGCTTCGCGGTCGTGACGCAGTAGTCGGCCATCCGCTCGAGATGGAGGTTGATGTGCAGGATCGCAAGCACGAGCCGGAGATCGACCGCAACCGGCGTCTGGCGGGCGAGCAGCGACTGGATGCCCTCCTCGATGGCGAGGTAACGCTCGTCGACCTCGTCGTCGAACGCGATCACCTCGTCCGCAAGCTCGACGTCCTGCTGGACGAGCGCATTGATTGCGCCCCGGAGGGCCCGCAAGACGTACTCCCCCTCCTCCTGGAGGTTCGCCTGGAGCTCGTTCAGCTCCTCCTGGAAGGTGACTCGCATCAGTGCTATCCGAAGCGGCCGGTGACGTAATCCTCGGTGCGCTTGTCACCTGGCGTCGTGAAGATCTTCTGCGTCGTGTCGTACTCCACGAGGATTCCCGTTCTCCGGCCGTCTCCTTCTGAGACACGCACGCTGAAGAAGGCGGTCATGTCGGCGACGCGAGCGGCCTGTTGCATGTTGTGAGTGACGATCACGATCGTGTAGTCGCGCTTCAACTCGTGCATCAAATCCTCGATGCGGGTTGTCGAGATGGGGTCGAGCGAAGAGGCCGGCTCGTCCATCAGGATCACTTCCGGGTTGACGGCGAGACAGCGAGCGATACAGAGGCGCTGCTGCTGGCCGCCAGAGAGCGAGAGGGCGCTCTCCTTGAGGCGGTCCTTGACCTCGTCCCACAACGCGGCCTGGTGAAGGGCCCGTTCGACCCGCTCGTCGAGCCCGTCCTTCATGCCGAGCACGCGCGGGCCGAAGGCGATGTTGTCGTAGATCGACTTCGGAAACGGGTTCGGCTTCTGGAAGACCATTCCGATCAGTTTCCGCACCTCGACCGGGTCCACGTCCGGCCCGTAGAGATCCTGACCGTGGTAGAGGATCGTCCCCTCCACCTTCGCGCTCGGGATGAGGTCGTTCAGCCTGTTGAAGCAGCGGATGAAGGTGCTCTTTCCGCAACCCGACGGGCCGATGAACGCAGTGATGTTGTTTCGGTGGATGTCCATCGTCACATCCGCAAGAGCGGGGAACCCGGCGTACGACACGGTCAGGCCGGAGACGCCGAACAGTGTGTCTCGGCCAAGCGAGCGTGACTCCTGCCGGTCCACGAACGTCTCAGCGCTCACCTCCACCATTCTGTCAGTCGTGGTGCTCTCGATCTCGGTCATCACCACCTCTTCTGGTAGCGGTTGCGGATGAAGATCGCAAAGGCGTTCATGGTCAGCAGGATCACGAGGAGGACGATAATCCCTCCCGCAGCCCGTAGCGTGAAGCCGGGCTCGTCCTGCGAGATCCACTGGTAGATCTGGATCGGAAGTGCCGTGAAGTCTCCGAGCAGCGTCGGGTTGAACGAGATGTAGCTGAGCGCGCCAACCAGAAGCAGCGGCGCCGTCTCACCGATCGCGCGCGACAGCGCGAGGATCGTCCCCGTAGCGATCCCCGGGACGGCTGCCGGAAGGACTTGCCGCCAGATCACCTGCCACTGCGTGGCGCCGAGCGCGAGACCCCCTTGCCGGATCGAGTCCGGGATCGCGCGAATGGCCTCGCGGCTCGAGATGATGACGGTGGGCAGGACGAGCAGCGTCAGGATCATCCCACCGGCGAGCAGCACTCGGCCGATGCCGACGGGACCGCGGACGATGAACGCCAGCCCGAGGATGCCGTACACGATGGAGGGCACCGCAGCGAGGTTCTGGATGTTGAGATCGAGCAGGCGGTTGTACCAGCGCTGGTTGTCCGCGTACTCCTCCAGGTAGATCGCGGTCGCGACGCCGATCGGCACCGCCATGAAGAGCAGCAGGAACATGAGGTAGATCGTGGCCAGGATCGCGGGTCGTGCTCCGGCGGTGGCGGGCTCGATGACCGACGGCGCCCCTGTGAGCAGGATTCGGTCGAGCTGGCCGATTCCGTCCTTGAAGACGTCGACGAGGAGAGTCCCGAGCGCGATGAACCCGACCGCCAGGGAGGCGAGCAGAAAGGCGTAGAAGAGCCGCCCCCTGACCTGTGCTCCTCCGGAGCGCCTGTGGAGCCTGAAGGCGTCGACGCTCACTCGTACACCTCGCGGTACTTCCGCACCAGACGGATAGCGATCAGGTTCATGACCAGCGTCATGGCGAAGAGCGTGAACCCGACGGCGAAGATGGTCTTGTATTCAATGGTGTCGGTCGGCACGTCTCCCTGACCGGTCGCGGCGATGAAGGCCGTCATGGTCTCGACCGCGCGGATGGGATCGAAGGTGAAGTTCGCCTGCTGGCCGGCGGCGAGGAGCACGATCATCGTCTCGCCCACCGCCCGCGAGATCGCGAGCACGTAGCTCGCCACGATTCCCGAGACTGCGGCCGGGACAACGATGCGCGTCGAGACCTGCAGCTTGCTCGCCCCGAGTCCGTAGGCGCCGTCGCGGAGGCTTTGCGGCACAGCGGTCATGGCGTCCTCCGAGAGCGACGCCACGGTCGGAATGAGCATCACGCCCATGACGAGGCCGGCGCTGAGCGCGTTGAAGATCTCCACTTGGATTCCGATGTCGCGCAGAAGGGGCGTTACGAACGTCAGGGCGAAGAAGCCGTACACGACGGTCGGTATCCCCGCCAGCAACTCGAGCGCCGGCTTCAGGGTCTTGCGCGCGCGCGGGCGGGCGTACTCGCTGAGGTAGATCGCCGCCCCGAGGCCGAACGGCATGCAGATGATGCAGGCCCACAACGTGACCGAGAGTGTCCCGACGATGAGTGGCAGCACGCCGAAAAGCTGTGGCTCGAAGAGCGGCGCCCACTCCTTGCCAGTGAGGTAGTCGACGATGCTGACCGCGCGGAAGAAGTCGATCGTCGGCTGGAGCAGGGCGAGGACGATTCCGACCGTCGTCGCGATGGAAACGAGGGCGCACAGGGCGAGCATGCCCTTGATGACGTCCTCGCCCCAGCGGCGGCGCGTGGCGCGGAGCCTCGGCTGCACTGGACTGGCGACACGTGCCTGCTCGACTGCCATCTAGTGCTAGGGCGACGTTCCGGCGCCGTGTCGAGGCCGCCGACCGGCTCGTGTGAGTTTCCGGGCAAGCACCCGGAGGCCCGCGCCTGGACGTGGCTGGGTGTAGGCGTGACCGGCCGGCCGCATCGATGTCAGTGTGTCGCGGGCGCGAGCGCCATGGGGTGGCGGGATTGTGACTCTTTGGTGAAGATCGTGTGAGTGGAGGGGGGAAGCTAGCGGGAGCCGGCCGTCTCCGCGGGCACGAGCTTCCTCAGGAGCCCGGCGATCCGCTCGTCGATCTGGTCGCGGATCTTGCGCGCAGTCTCGAGGTCCTGACCTTCCGGATCCTGCAGTTCCCAGTCCTCGTAGAGCTTGCCCGGATAGATCGGACAGGCATCGCCGCAACCCATCGTGATGACGGCGTCGGCCGCGCGGACGACCTCATTCGTCAGGGGCTTCGGGAATTCCTGTGAAACATCGACTCCCAGCTCGTTCATGGCGGTCACGACGTTCGGGTTGATCTGCTCCGCGGGGTCGCTGCCCGCCGAGCGGACGTGCACGAGTCCCGCGGCGCGCTGGTGCAGAAGTGCCGCGGCCATCTGGCTTCGTCCCGAGTTGTGCACGCACACGAAGAGCACCTCGGGCACGTCTTTCGCGATCTTGCCTTCGGCCTGGGCGAGGGCGCGCAGGCGCTGGCGAGAGAAGCGATGCACGAGCACGGGTACGAAGTCCTGGAAGCGGGCCGCCGGCAGTGTCTCGATCGACTCCGTCACGTAGCGGTCGATGGTCTCGCGGGAGAAGATCCCGCGAAACTCGTCGACGAGGCCCTCGACGCCGCGATCCAGGTGAGCCTGCGTGATGGGATCGAGCTCGAGCGCCACGTGCCTATTCTGGAGCCTTGCGAACTCCGCATGGGTGGCTGTCTGGTGGACGACGCGTGATCAGGTGGTGAAGGTCAGGGAGTGGGGAAGAGACAGCGGATGCTGAGGCCGCGTCCGGTCGACCGAGACGCCTCGACGCTCCCTCCGGCGGAGGTGACGATGTGCTTCACGATCGCGAGCCCCAAGCCCGTGCCACGCGACGCCCGTGACCGATCAGACCGGTAGAAACGCTCGAACAACCGGGGCAAATCGTCATCCGGAACGCCGATTCCGTTATCGGCGGCCTCGAGAGTGATCCGGCTTCCCGCTTCTCGCAGCGAGATGCGTAGCGTCGCGCCAACTCCGGCGTAGCGGATCGCGTTCTCGGCCAGATTCTGGACCAGTACGCGGAGCATCCGGGGCCGTAGCGGCACATCGATGTCGGGAAGGGTGTCGACCACAATCGTTATCCCAGCCCGCTCGGAGCGCTCCTGCAGCCCACGAACCACCTGGTCGACAGCGGGACGAGCCGAGGTCGAGGTGAGCGACACGACCTGGTGTCCTGTCTCGAGCTCGCTGAGAAAGAGCACGTCGTCGATCAGCTCCCGAATCTCTTCCACCTCGAGTCGAGCCTGCTCGATGAGCTCTTCGGGGTTCGAGTCTGGCAGAAGCGCGGTCTCGAGCAGTGCCAGGAGGCGGGCCAGCGGCGTGCGGAGCTCGTGTGATACGGCCGCCGTGAAGCCTGCGCGCAGCTCCTCGTACGCGGCGAGCTCGCCGGGCTCGTTCATGTAGACGAGTGTCTCGTGGCGACCGTCGACCTCGACGGGCACGCGCAC
>JACCTQ010000363.1 GCA_013812265.1 Actinomycetota bacterium | reverse complement strand
CGACGGCGGCCGTCAGCTCGGCGGCCGTGATCTCGTCGCGGCGGAAGCGCAGCCACTGCCTGGGGCCGTCCACCCGCACGACGCGCGCGCGGTCGAGCTGCAGGGGGTCGCTCGGCTCGGCGAGATCGACGACCAGCGTGCGCTCTTCGCCGTAGCGCTCTTTGAGCGCGTCCACGCTGCCGTCGTAGATCAGACGGCCCCGGTCGATGATCAGCATGCGCGAGCAGAGTCGCTCGATGTCCGCCAGGTCGTGTGTGGTCAGGAGTACCGTGACGCCGTGCTCGCGGTTGGCATCGGTCAGGAACTCCCGCACGCGCGCCTTCGCGACGACGTCGAGCCCGATCGTGGGCTCGTCGAGGAACAGGATCTCGGGATCGTGCAGCATGGCGGCGGTCAGCTCGCCGCGAATTCGCTGGCCGAGGGACAGCTGGCGCACGGGAGTCTCGATGAACGGATCGAGCTCGAGCACCTCGCGGAATCGCGACAGGTTCCGGCGGTAACGATCCGGAGGAACGCGATAGATGTGGCGCAGGAGCTCGAACGACTCGGAGAGCGGGAGGTCCCACCACAGCTGCACACGCTGACCGAACATGGCGCCGATGCGACGGGCAAGCTGGATCCGTTGGCGGGACGGGATGAGCCCGGCGACAGAGATCCGGCCCGCGCTCGGCACGAGAATGCCGGTCAACATCTTGATCGTCGTCGATTTCCCGGCGCCGTTCGGCCCCACGTAGCCGAGAACGGTTCCCGCTTCTACCTGGAAGGACAGGCTTTCCACTGCCCGCACCTCGCGGCGCTCGCGGCGGAGCCGCCCGCGCTTGGCGCGGACGACAAAGTGCTTCTCGACCTCTTCCAGTTCGATCAGCGCCATGCCCTCAGCCGCCTGCGCTTCGGTAATGCCGCACTGCGAATCGCCAAGCGAGCCCTGCGACGCCCGCGGTGAGGATTGCGACCACCGGCGACGAAAAACGCAGGAACCCCGGGAGACCGAGCGGGTCCGGCTTGTCCAGGACGTACAGCGCCGGGAAATAGGCGACGAACGCCATCGGCACCACGAAGGCGAGGAACCGCCGCAGCCAGCGCCCGTAGATGTCGATCGGATACTGGGCCAGGAACTGGCCGCCGTAGGTGAACGCATTCGCGAACTCGCCACCCTCGACCGTCCAGAACACGACGGTTATGGCGATCACCCACACCGAGACGAAGATCACCGTCCCGGCCACGACCATGAGCACGAGCATGCCGATGCGGCCCGGACTCCAGTCGACCCCGACGGCGCTGAGCGCATAGCCGAGCACCACTAGGCCCTGAATGGTCTTCCCCAGGCGGCGGAGCTGGAAGTCAGACGCCACCACCTGGAACAGCGTTCCACGAGGCCGGATCAGAAGGAGATCGAAGGTCCCGTCCCGGATCAGCTGCGGAAACTCGTCCAGGTGGCCGACGGCCAGATCGGCGAACGAGAACGCAATCGTCGAGACGCCGTAGAGCAGCGCGACCTCCGCCACGGACCACTCGCCGAGCGCAGGAACGTTCTCGAAGAGGATCAGGATCGCGACGAAGTCGAGGAACGAGATGAAAAACGTCGCCACGACCTGGATGGCGAACGAGAGGCGGTACTGGAGCTGAGAGCGAACGCGGGCCGCCACGAGGCGCCCGTAGAGCCCGAGCACGTGCAGCGTCTCAGCCACCCTGAATCACCAGCCGGCGTGTTCCGGCCGACAAGACGAAGCGGCCCAAAGTGAGGAGGGCCGCCATCCAGAGCAGCTGCCCGGCCAGCGCGCGCAGGACGGCGAGTCCCTCCGTCTGCCCGATGAAGATCTCGACAGGTGTACGCACCATCGCGGGAAACGGTGTTAAGTTCGCGATCGTCGCCAGCCAGTCCGGGAAGTACGCGATCGGGATGACGAAACCCGAAAAGAGGCTCGCGAGGACGATCGCGAGGATCCCTACTCCCCGGTAGTCGAGCAGCCAGAACGCAGGGAGGTTGTAGAGGAATCGGAAGGCGTAGCTCACCGCGACGGCCAGCACCACGCTGATCCCGAAGGCGATCGGCGCGACGAGGCCGGCGGGCAGGCGGAGGTCGAAAACGAGTGCTCCGAGCAGGATCGGCGGGACTCCCCGGAAGAGCGCATGGTAGAGGCTCCGTCCGAGATCGAAGGCGAGGCCGTACCACAGCGGGTCGACGGGGCGGGAGAGATCGACCGCGATATCGCCGGTGCGTATGCGCAGGGACAGCTCGAACCAGCCCCACATGAAGATGGTTGCGACAAGGCCCTGGGTCAACCAGACGTACGTGACCGCGTCTGTCGCGTCGTAGCCCCCGACGATTTCACGCTCCCGGTAGAGCGCGAGCAGGATGTACGCGAGCATGAACCCGAA
>JACCTQ010000347.1 GCA_013812265.1 Actinomycetota bacterium | reverse complement strand
GCGCGGCCGGAGCTGCTCGACCGGCGAAGTGACTGGAGCGGCGTCACGCGACTACAGCCGCTCTCCGCAGAGGAAGCGGAGCTGTTGATGAAGGCCCGGATCGGCGGGCGCGAGCTTGGCGCCGACGTGCGCGAGCGGATCCTGCGATCCGCGGGCGGCAACCCGCTCTTCGTGGAAGAGATGGCGGCGATGGTGCAGGCATCCGGCGACGGCGAGGTCGACGTGCCGCCGACGCTCCAGGCGCTGCTCACTGCGCGCCTCGACCAGCTCGACCCGCCGGAGCGGTCCGTGCTCGAACGCGGAGCCGTCGAAGGCGAGGTGTTCCACCACGGGGTCGTCCAAGCGCTCACGCCCGAGGAGCCGCGGCTGACGACCCGGCTGACCGCGCTCGTCCGCAAGGAGCTCATCCGGCCCGACCGGCCACTACTAGCCGGAGAGGACGCGTTCCGCTTCCGCCATCTCCTGATGCGCGACGCCGCCTACCAGGGCCTGCCGAAGGCGGAGCGCGCGGAGCTGCACGAGCAGTTCGCCGACTGGCTCGCTCAGCACGGCGCCGAGCTCGTCGAGCTCGACGAGCTGCTCGGTTACCACCTCGGGCAGGCCTATCGCTACCGGCGGGAGCTGGCCCCACACGACGAGCGCGGGCGAACGCTCGCCGCCCGCGCCGGCGAGCGGCTGTGGGCCGCCGGGAGCCGGGCGATCCTGCGACAGGACTTCCGTGCCGGGCTCAACCTCCTGCAACGAGCGGCCGAGCTGCTGCCCGTCGAAGGGCGGGACCCGCGGTTCGAGATCGAGCTGGGCTGGGCGCGCTTCAACACCGGGCAAGGCGCCGAAGTGGTGTCGGGTCTCGCCGAGGCGGCCGAGCATGCTGCAGCAGTCGGAAACCGTGTCTCCGAGCTTGGCCTGCGCCTGGAGCAGACCACCTACGAAAGCGTGCTCGACCCGACGGAGAGGAACGCGAAGCGACTCCGCGAGCTTGCCGACGAGGCGCTGCCGGTGTTCGAGGCGGCCGGCGACGAGTGGGGGCTCACAGTCGCCTACGGCGCGCTCCTGATCGCCGGGGAGATACAGACCCCCTCAAAGGCCGATGTCGCCGCTGCGGCCGAGCGCGTCGTCGAGCATGCGCGCCGGGCAGACGATCGTCTCTGGATCAATTGGGGCGAGAGCGAGCTCGTCAACGCGCGGTACCTCGGCCCCACGCCGGTGGAGGAGTGCCTGCGCTGGCTGGACGAGCACCCCGACTTCGAGCGGCGAAGCGTCGCTCCGCCCCGCCGATCGCCTTCTGGCCATGCTGGGCCGATTCGACGAGGCGCACCGCCTGCTCGCAGGAGTGGCCGACCGCATGGCGGAGCTCGGTGCCGTCAGGTCCCAGACTTTCCTGGCTTCGCGTCGCTTCGACATAGCGATGCTGGAGGGCGATGCGGCCCGTGCGGAGGCGGCGGCGCGAGAGGCGTGCGAGACCGCGCACGCCAGCGGCGAGCTGAGCAACTTCATGTGGTTCTGCTGCAACCTCGCCCAGGCGCTCCTCGGGCTCGGCCGAGACGACGAGGCCGAGCAGTGGCTCGAACGCGGGCGCGAGACCGCCCTGAGCGAGGAACACCTCCCGCAGATGCTGTGGCGCCAGGTGCGTGGCAAGCTGCTCGCGCGGCGCGGCGAGCTTCAAGAGGGCGAGCGGCTCGTGCGCGAGGCGGTCGCGCTCGCCGAGGAGACGGACATGCTGAACGCGCACGCAGACGCGCTGCTCGACCTCGCAGAGGTGCTGGCTCTTGCGGGTCAGGATGCGCGGGCGGAGCTCGACCGGGCGCTCGCGCTCTACGAGCGTAAGGGCAATCTCGTCATGGCGGAGCGCACGCGATCGAGACTGGCGGAGCTCACGGCGTCGCGGTAAGAACTCGTCTCAAGATGAAGCCTTGTGCCGTCGGGCCGCGCTGCCGTTCCGCGACGTTCGTCGTTGAGCGTCGGTGTGCCGGACTCGGCCGGTCACGCCGGAGGTCGAGGATCGAGGTCCGGTCGATCCCGTCTCTGGAAGGGTTACGCACCGACGCCGTTCGTGTTCGTGCGACCCGCGGCACCGGTTTCGGTTGCGGTTACTGCTTCTTCGCGTACGCCGGCGAGGGCCCGAAGTCGACCGCGATGCACGGCTCGTCACCGACGACCCAGGCGTCGTGCCCGGGTTCGATCCGAGCCACGTCGCCCGGACCAATCTCGACCTCGGTCCCATCGTCCATCGCTACGCTCATCCGACCAGACAAGGCGTACAGGAAGTGAGGAGACTGGCAGCTTTCGGTTCCCGCGAGCGGCTTCACGTGCTCGGACCAGCGCCAGCCAGGCTCGAACGTCCCTCGCAGCACCGTCCCGCCTCCGATGTTGATGACCTCAGCCTGTCCCTTGTCAACAAACGGCCTCGTCTCATCCGGCGAGTTCAGGCTCTTGACCTCAATCGTGGCCATTTCGGCTCCTTTCGATCCTCAGATGTCCGGAAAGCCTCTTATCTCATGCCAGGTGTCGATAGTCAAAGGGCGCGCCACTTTTCGTCACGTCTGCGGTCGCCACCCCGTCACTGCCGACTGAGAGCGAATCTCGACACCGAGCAAATTGCTAGGAGCGTCTGAGCGCCCCGAGGTAGACGCCGGCCATACCAGGAACGAGCCGGCTGCGAAGGCTCGCGTGATGCGCTCGTCCTGGAGCCATGCGGAGAAGACAACGGTCACGAGCGGGATGAGGACGAGCGGGATGAGGACCAGCTGGTACGAAGCCGCACTCGCCGTCCAGCCGCGCAAGACGAAGACGTAGAGCCAGAACACTCCGATCGATCCGGCGATCACGAGATACGCCTGCGCTCCCCACGTCGACGCGGACTCGGGAAGCACGTACGCCTCGTCGAAGACCGCGGCCAGCGCGACTAAGAAAACCGTTCCCACGGCCATGGCGACCATGTTCATCGCTGCGGGGTGCACGGGCGAGGCTCGGGGGATGCTTCTATGAAAGTCAAGCCATCGTCGCGCTGGCCTCGAGTAGACGGAAGAGATGACGAGCGAGGTAGCGCTTGAGACAGCGGATCGCTTCCCGCACACTCTTGCCCTCGCTACGGCGCCGCTGCACGTAGGCGATCGTGTCGGCATGCGTCTTGCGCCGCGCGACCACGATCGTATGCAGCGCGCGGTTGAGTTGGCGGTC
>JACCTQ010000341.1 GCA_013812265.1 Actinomycetota bacterium | reverse complement strand
CCGCCTCCGCCTCCGCCTCCGCCTCCTCAACCTCCACCCGCTCCACCACCTGGGACAACGAAAGACGAAGCGCCCAAGCTCAGCGATGCCACCTTCCGCCTCTTTAGCGGCGCCGAAGCTTCATCCGAGCCGCGGCTCATCACGCTCGAGGCCGCCTTCCGTGTGTGCGACGACTCGCAAGGCAAGCTGCTCGCCGTCGTTACCGAGAAGCGGGTGCGTCTCAAGAAGACGATCGCCGAGGGCAGCTTCAGACGGTCGCTCGCCGGGACAGCCGACAACTGCCGAAACTATCGGCTCAACTGGCGGGTGGCGACGAAGTTCCTCGGGGCCGGCGTGCATACGGTCAGCCTTCGGGTGCGCGATGCGGCCGGTCACTGGAGCAAGCCGGTGATGAAGACGTACAAGTCATCTGGCTGATCCCCGGCGCGGCCGGCCGGCGATTCGTAGACTCGTCTCGACCCAAAGCCACCGTTCGGGGCTGGGCACTTCTGACCGGGCGGCCGACCGACGAAAGGAGCGAGCACGATGGCGTATGCGGTTCCGAATCTTCCGTACGACTTCACCGCCCTCGAGCCGCACATCGACGAACAGACGATGCGGCTCCATCACGACAAGCATCACCAGGCCTACGTGGACAAGACGAACGCGGCGCTCGAGGGGACCGAGTGGGCTGACCGGCCGATCGAAGAGGTGCTCCAGAAGCTCGATTCTCTCCCCGGCGACAAGCAAACGATCGTGCGCAACAACGGCGGAGGCCACGCGAACCACACTCTCTTCTGGGAAATCATGGGCCCGAACCGCGGCGGGGCACCTGACGGCGATCTCGCGGCTGCGATCGATCAGGCCTTCGGAGACTTCGACCAGTTCAAGGAGCGATTCTCGTCCGCGGCGGTGAACCACTTCGGGAGTGGCTGGGCCTGGCTGGTCCGGGACGGGGGGTCGGTAGACGTCATCACGACGGTAAACCAGGACTCGCCGGTCATGCAGGGGCTGACGCCGCTACTCGGTCTCGACGTCTGGGAGCACGCCTACTACCTCAGGTACCAGAACCGGCGGCCCGAGTACGTGTCCGCCTGGTGGAATGTGGTCAACTGGGCCGCGGTCGAGCAGCGGCTCGCCGCCTGAGCAGCTCGTGGCTTCCGACCGGCTACAGGCGCTCGGATTGACGGTGGGAACGGTCGTTTCCGTGGAGGATCATCCCGGGGCGCGTGCCCCGTCGTACCGTCTCACGATCGATTTCGGTCGTAACGGAAGGCGGGAGTCGACGATTCCCGCGCCTCACTACACGCGCGAGGACTTGCTCGATCGGCAGGTCGTCTGCGTCACCGCCGAGGATGAGATCACGGTGCTCACCGCGCACTCCCACGGTAGGGGACTCATCCTCATCGAGCCGGCGGGCGAGGTCGAGAACGGCTCCCCGGTTGCGTGAGTTCTTAGCCGTGGTCGGGCAGCGAGACAGAACGATCGCCTACCGTGATGACTTCCTCGAACTCGGCCAGGGAGAGCTGAACGATCTCGCGGCACTGGGAATCCTCGCATTCGCAGAGAAAAGGCACGCGGCCCTCGAAGGAGACCTCTTCCGCCTTCGCAGCGATGGCCTGGTTCGCTCTTCGAAACACACGCTGGATCTCGTCCACGCTCCTCGCCTACCACCCGCTCGCTTTTCTCAATCCGACGAGGCACAATGAATTGCTTGGAGACGAGGGCTCACCGGTTGGGCAGGAACGAGTCGCTGTTTCGCGAGGTCAACGAGCGGATCGGTCAACTCGACCGAACGCTCGCTCGACCGGGACTCGAGACAGATTCGCTCTGGGAGTTCATCTGCGAGTGCGGCGACCAAGCCTGCTGCGAACCCGTCTCGCTTCGGTCGAGCGAGTACGAGGGCATTCGCGCTCGGGCGACCTCGTTCCTGATCGTCCCGGGGCACGATGTGGCGGAGATCGAGCGCGTCGTCGAGCGGTGCGAACGCTTCGAGGTGGTCGAGAAGGTCGACCCCGACGCCGCCGCGGTCGCCACCGCGCGGGGTCCGCGCACCACCTAGCGACCGAATGTTTCTCCGGCGAATCGTAATCGTGTGGCTGGCAAGGATGATCGGGCGGCGCCTGCTGGCGCTCTGGCGGCGCCGCCGTGCACGTCGGGTTTAGCGCTCGCGGCAACCGGGGAGGGCGACGATTGACTAGTCAATCGTTCCCGGGCACGAGGAAGTCCGGGATCTGGGAGCCGGGGCGACCCCACGGGGCCGCAGCCGTTGGGGGCTCATTGCCCCGGCTCCTTTCAAGCTGTTACCGGCGCTCCATCTCGGGTCTAGCAGCGGTGGGTCAACCGCCGACGCGAGCCTCGCCCAGTACCTCGAACCTGTCCACCGACTGCCTCCCGCCCGCGATCCGGCGGATCTCTTCGCGGAGCGATTCGTCGAAGCGATGCGGCATGTCCTCGAACGTCGACTCCGCGGCGCTCATGTTCTCCTCGGTGTCGAAGTAGTGGATGACGACCATCTTGCCGCCGTCCCGATCGAGCATCTGCGCGGCTCCTTGCCAGCCCGGAAGCTCGCGGGTGATCGGTTCGGCAGCGGCTCGGATGCGCTCCGACATGTCGGCGACCCGACTCGGATCGCTAAGGGTGAACGTGGCCATACGCGCGAACATCGCGCCTCCTTCCATCGTGGACCCGCCGGACCCTAAACCACTGCGGTCGTCGGCACGGCATACCGCCTTTCGCCGTCAGCTCATTTGAGTCAATCCTGTGAACCGCTCGACAGCCTCGCGCGAGAGCGAGCGGGATAGCTTGGAACTAGGCGTTGCCAGCATCGTGCGCCAGAGAAGCACGTCGTCTCGGCGGTAGACGACCAGGTGGTACGCAACTTCCGGTCCGGCATGCTAGCCATGCGGGTTTCCGGCTCATCATCAGATACAGGGGCGGCAGGACTCGAACCTGCAACCCCCGGTTTTGGAG